>JABINZ010000152.1 GCA_018698135.1 Bacteroidota bacterium | reverse complement strand
ACAATATTACATTACATGATCAAATATAATCAACTTTTGTTAAATTGCAAAACAAATGTAATATTATAATAATAAAATAACTTAAGCAAATTGCATCGATTTTTAATAATCTACTGTTCTAAATGATTCATATAAATCCCTATTGTAAGATAATTGTGTTATTTGATCAGGATATGCAACCTCAGTTGTATCCTCAAGTAGAGATATTAGTAAATAAATGTAAAGACCTGATTTCTAATGCATAACCACGCCCTGCCTGTACATGATTAGTAATGGTTATAAATGTTAACTTAAACTACTTATTTGTCATTGTATGTATCTTCAATACTGTATACTAATGTTATCCCAGTGTTTACAAATAAAACTTATACGTACTTGATTGATTACATGTGTGAATGCAGAAATGTAACTGTGTGTGGAATTGTTAACTACATCCTTTTCCACTTTCTTTTAGTATTTAAGAATTAAACTCTAGCAGAAGTACTAATTAGTACCCGCTGAGAATGCCATATTTTAATTCGCATTTTAAGTGCTCCATTTTTCTAATAGCTAACAGGATTTAATTGTCGATTATTGAATAGTATCTTTGTTACAAATTAATTGTAATAGATATGAAATTAGCTTTCTTAACTTCTCTCCTCCTTGTTATCATCAGTAGTAGTCAAGTATTTTCGAACACTGATACAAATAACTATGACGTATTACATTATAACATTGAGTTAGAAATACTTGATTTTTCATCTCATAATATTAAGGGACACACATCAGTTGATCTGATTCCTAAAAAAAACATAAAGACCCTACACTTGATGCTAAAATCGCTTCAAGTGGATCAAATTGATTTGACTGGCAATGTGGTTACCTACCAGCAATTTGGAGATTTTATTGAACTTAGATTTCAAACTGAATTGACACAAAATGATACTATACAATTAGTAATTGATTATCATGGAGTTCCAGCTAAAGATCCTAGTTGGGGCGGTTTTTATTTTAGCAGTACTGATGGTGGATATGCCTATAATATGGGAGTCGGATTTGCAGATAAACCACATAATTATGGAAGAATTTGGTTTCCTTGCAAAGACAATTTCACTGATAAAGCTACTTTTGATTTTACCATCATCACTCCTATTAATAAGAAAGCCATATGTAGTGGTGTTTTTATAGGTCAAACTTTAAATCCAAATCAAACCATTAGCTGGCAGTGGAAAATGGAACAGGAAATTCCTACCTATCTGGCATCATTTGCTGTTGCTAACTATGAATTTATTGAATGGACGCATACAGGTTTGCAAAAAGAAATTGATATACTGCTTGGAGCCGTTGCCTCAGATACAAGTAATCTTATAAATTCGTTCAAAAATCTGGACAATTGCATTGATATATTTGAGCAAAAATATCTTCCTTATCAGTTTGATCGAGTTGGTTTTGTGGTTGTTCCTTTTAATTCTGGTGCAATGGAGCATGCATGTAATATTGCTTACCCCAAATACGCTGTGAATGGAAATCTTAGCAGGGAAACTTTAATGGCACATGAATTTGCTCATCATTGGTGGGGCAATCTGGTTACCTGTTCAACGGCTGAAGATATGTGGATCAATGAAGGATGGGCTTCCTATTCCGAACATATATTTACAGAAGGTATTTACGGAAAAGAAGCTTATCAGGATGCTGTCAGGACAAATCATAAATATGTTTTACAATATACCCATATCCGTGATGGCGAAGCCAGGCCACTTTTCCCTTTACCTCATGATTTTACTTATGGCAGTCATGCCTACGATAAAGGCTCGGATGTGGCTCATTCATTGAGAGCTTATTTGGGTGATAGCTTATTCTTTTCAGGAATAAATGAATTCTTAGATAAAATGAAATTCAAAAGCTGTAGCTCAGAGCAATTTAGAGATTCTTTATCCAAATATACTGCCTATGATTTGACAAACTTCTTTGCAAATTGGGTGTTTGAAAAAGGATTCCCACATTTTAGTTTATTAGTTAAAAGCACATCACCAACAGTTGAAATCGATGTAATACCTGCCTTGCGATTCACGTCAAAATCCTATCTTAATGTTCCTATGACAATTAGTTTTTTTGATAGAAATTTTCAAATGCAAGAAAAGGAAATCATTCTAAATGGCCAACGAGAGTCGTTTTCTTTTTCACTGAATTTCGAACCAGTCTTTGCTGCTATTAACTTCAATGCAGCAATTAGTGAAGCAAAAACATCCTATCATCAAATAATCTCTTCTACAGGTAATTATGATTTCAAGGAAGCTCTGATGAATATTGAAGTAAATCAACTTAGTGATTCAGCTCTTCTGTTTGTGGAGCATCATTGGGTAGAACCAACACATTGGAATAGCACGCTCAAAGGAATACGATTTTCAGATTATAGATATTGGTCATTTAGCGGCATTTTTCCGCATAATTTTTCTGCAATTGGAAAAATTAAGTACAATGGTACAGTTGGAAATATGATCGGTGAAACCTATCTAGACCATACATTAAATATAGAAAACGAAGATAGTCTTCTTTTAATGTATCGGAAAGATTTTGCTTCTCCATGGGAAGAATGCAAGGATTATACGATCTCAACAGGACATAAAACCAATAAAATTGGCGATATAACAATACATAATTTGGTCAGTGGCGATTATTGTCTGGCAAAATATGATCAATCAGCTGGTTTTGGAGCTATTAAAAAATCAGATCCTTCAATTAAAGTTTACCCAAATCCATCGACAAAAATGTTGCATATTGAAATGGCTGATCAACATGAATGGGATAAAATCAGATTGCTTGATTTACACGGCAAATGCATTGAGAAATGTGATACCAACAGACTCAACTTAGTTTCTTTTGATTTGGAAGGAATAGCTGCTGGATCTTATTTGGTTGAACTTTCGAACGGTGCACATAAAATTGTCCAAAAATTCATTCTAGAGTAAAATAATTAGCAAGTTATTCAAGTATATTGAGTCAAAAGAGAAATATAGTTTAAACCGCATGCAGGTCAACACAGAGGAGAAAAAACTTATTGAAGGAATTGTCTCAAAAGATGAAATTAGTTTCAAAATTTTCGTTGAAAAATATCAGACTTTCGTCCTCAATGTGTGTTTCAAATTTGTACAGGATTTTGACGATGCACAAGATTTAGCTCAAGAGGTTTTTATTAAAGTGTATGATAGTGCAAGTAGCTTTCGTGGAGAAGCTAAAATATCAACTTGGCTGTATCGAATATCTGCAAACAAATCCCTGAATTATATTCGAAGTAAAAGAAAATTTAGTTTTCTAGATCGACTTAATTCTTTGCTTAATGAGGATGGAGAAATTCAAAGTAAAGCAGCTTTTAATGCCACTGATGAGTCGACTGAGGACTTAAAATCCAACTATATATATCAAGCCATTGCAGAATTATCCGACAAGCAAAGAGTTGCATTTACGCTCAATAAACTTGAAAATTTGAGTTATAAAGAGATCTCAGACGTTATGCAATTATCCCTTTCGTCAATTGAATCATTGATTCATCGAGCGAAGCTCAACTTACAAAAGAGCTTATATGTTAAATTTAAAAAACTAAACTAATAGACAAGAAATTACAAATTGTTGTGTCATAAATATTGAATCATGAAATGCCAAAAAGTTAGAACATATTTAGCAAAAAATATTGGAGAGGACCTAACAAGCTCTATTCCAAAGGAAATTGCTTCGCATTTGGACAATTGTCAACATTGTACTGAATATTTTGAGTTTGTACGAAAATCATTTATGGAATTGGAAACAACTAATATTACAGTGCCCCAATCTCCCTATTTCTTTTCCAATTTGCTTCAAAAAATGACTCTGCGCATCCAACAAGAAAAATCAAGTGTAATTCAAAAATACTATCGACCAATTGCTACTTCATTGGTAGTAATTACAGCTGTTTTTCTTGGCTTTTTTATTGGCAATACAAATTCTATTCTCTACAATTCACCTGAAAGTTTTGTTGATGTTTCAGATGATGAATACATAAGCTTTGTACAAGCAGACATATTTGAAGAAGAGTATATTAAAATCCTTACCGATGAGTAATAAAACAAAAAATATTTTCCTAATTGCACTGATCGTTTTATTTGTGATCAATATTGCTGCATTAATAACTATAATAGCCGTAAATAAAAAAGCAAATCACCCAGAGAAGAACTGTTCAGGTCAGTTATTTGAAGGACGTAAACATTTCGAAAACTTCATGTATAATGAGCTCGATTTGTCAGAATCGCAAAAAGATTCGTTCATTAAAATAAAACATGATTTTGTAAAACAAACACGCTCCATTACCCATGAAATGAGAGCTAACCAAAATAGGATTTTCAAAGAGTTAAAAAAGGATGCCCCAGATCAAGTACTAATTGATAAATACACACAAGTTATGGCAGATGATTTTATTCGCTTGAAAAGATTATCTAATCAACATTTTTTGAAAATCAAGGAGGTTTTAAATAAAGAGCAGGAAGATGTGTTTTTCTCAAAAATGAAAAAAGATTCTATAGAAGGGGATCCACTTAGTGGGAGGAAAAGAAAGCACAAAGGGCCTTCTCGCAATTAACTGACCAGAAATATTTAGCTATTCAATATATCCTTTTTACGAAGGCTTTTTGAAATAAGAATTAATATCAATATAACACTTAAAAAAGCAGCTATTCTGCCTATATAATCACCCATTTTTGCATAGAACGTAACTTTTTCTCCTATTTCAATTGGCTGTTTAATAACTGTTGCTTCCCACCACTTTGATTGCTGGATAATTTCACCATTTGAATTGATATAGCAAGAAACACCTGTATTTGCAGATCTCACGACATCTTTTCGAAATTCAATAGCACGTAATCGGGCATATAAATAGTGTTGTTTATAACCTGGAGTATTTTTCCACCAACCATCATTGGTAATGACAACAATTAAATTTGCTCCCTTAAGAACAAATCTTCCAACATAATCGCCAAAAATAGATTCATAACAAATGATAGGTGCAGCAGTAATTTGTTGATTAATTTTAAAAACAGAAGGTTCTTCTTGTTTGCCTAAACTTCCTGATGTGCCTCCAAGATCAAGAGCTAGCTTTTCAATAAATTTAAAAAATTTAGGATATGGCATTTTTTCAACACCAGGAACTAATCTTGATTTATGATATACTTTATAGGTAGGTGTATGGTCTAACAGCAAGGCTGCATTATAGGAATCGTAATAACTGCTGTCGAGCCTATAAACACGTGCTGTTGCTGATATTTCTTCGTCTTTTTCAAAAAACCGATAGGAGTCTAATCCTGAAATAAGTTTCAAGTCAGGGTATTTCTCCAACATTTTCCTTATTCGAGCAATATGCGCATTGTAATTCAATGTTTTTTCATCAAATGGTATCGACAATGCTGTTTCTGGCCAAACCAGTAAGCGAGTATTGGAGTCGATTTGCTGTTCGCTAAGTTCTAACAATATGTCTAATTGCTTCGAAAAAGCCCCTTGCATAAACTTATCATGATAGGGATCAATATTGGGTTGAACAATAACCGTATTATGAGTGGTTTTCGTGTTTTCAAATCTTGGAATTGCAATTGATATCAAGATTGGAATTAATAGTATTGCCAATAATTGACCAAACCGAATAAATAGTCGCATACTTGCTAAAGCTGTTTTGTGACTTTCCAGAATTCGTTTGACAATTGAAAAAACGACCAGATTAGTTAACCAAATCCATAATGAACCACCAAAAACACCTGTAAATTCATACCATTGAACCCAATTAGGATGGGCTGCAAAAACATTTCCCAGCGTTAGCCAAGGCCATGCTAAATCCCAATTCAAATGAAGAAATTCATAGGCAATCCAAAATGTAATCAAGAAAACCAACGAAACCTTACTTTTTGATACTGTTTTTAACTTATGATATAACAAGAAGGGAAAACTCATTAACAAACTGTTAATTAATACGGCCATCACTGCTCCTATAAAGGAAGCGTTATATATCCAATAGGTTGTAATTAAGTTCCAAACAAAAAACGCAATGAATGTATTATATAGTAAGGTTGATGCGCCAAAACGGTTTTTCTCTTTTGAAATCAATTCTTCTACAAAAAGAATAGGCACAAATGCAAAAAAAACAAGAAAACTCATTTTGAAGGGCGGCCACGATAACCAAAGCAACAATCCACTTAGGATTGAAAGCAGTACAAGATAAATACGTTTAGTTTTTTCCATCAACAATAATTACAAATTCACCTTTAATCAATTTATTTTCGAATATTTCTAATAACTCACTAAGAGTACCTCTTATTGTTTCAGCATAAATTTTTGTTAGTTCACGCGATACAGAGGCATTTCTCTCAGGACCAAAAACATCACTAAATTGCTTGAGTGCTTTTAAAATCCTATATGGCGACTCATAGAATACCATTGTTCTTTTCTCATCCTTCAAACTCTCCAACCGCTTGCTTCTACCCTTTTGATGTGGTAAAAAGCCTTCAAAAACAAATGAAGTAGCTGCAAAACCTGATTCAATAAGTGCAGGAACAAATGCAGTTGCACCCGGAAGACACTCAACTGCAACATTATTATTAATACAATGTTTAACGATCAAATAGGCTGGATCAGAAATTCCAGGCATGCCTGCATCAGATACTAAGGCAATCGTTTTTTCAGTTTCACTAAGTTCTTTGGCAATCTGTTCAGCTATTCGGTGCTCATTATGCTGATGATAAGCTCTTTTTGATGTTTGAATATCATAATGATTAAGCAATTTACTCACCTGACGTGTGTCTTCGGCAAGTATTTGATCTACTTCTTTAAGTACATTCAAACATCTTAAGGTAATATCCTCCAAATTACCAATTGGTGTAGGAACAATAAAAAGCTTACCCATTATTTTTATTTCAAATGAATTTCTTCAACCTGATCAACATCAAAACTTAACCCTGAATTATGAATAATGCCAACAATAGCGCAATTATCAGGATTCCATTTTGCATCCATTGTAATTTTGAATTCTTTAATAAAAACCCTGTTCATTTCGGGGTTTGACATTAACAAATTGCCGCCTGGATTTGTTAATACATCTCGTAGTATATGATTGTTAATATAATTTGAATCAACATCAGGTATCGAACCTTGTGGTAAGGTCTGCGGAGCAATCAAATCGCTTTCAGTTAAGGCAATTGTCAAATATTTATCATCAGCAATAGCCGTTGTGAATTGCACTTCAGCTCTGATTACAAATGTATTAGCTTCAGTTAAGTGGGGAGTACTTACTAATGAAATATTAACAGGGGAAGCTAATAACAATCTTTGGTCAACATAGTTAGTCCAAAACGATATTCCAACCAATTGGTTTGTTTCTCCACTGTATTTTACTCTATCAATACTTCCAATTGGCAATGCTCCTTCCTCACCTAGTAGTTTAAATATCTCGGTTCCATCATCCGTACGAAAATCTTTCTCCAAATCATGAGGACGTGTGAAAGGGATTCCATCTGGATGAATGGCCATACCAACAATTCTTCCTGGATTAGCCATAGTAATATCTACTAGTTTTGCTGCTGCATTAGGACAATTTGGGCAACGAGCACCTGTAAAATCTTCTATCAGCACATTTTTCTCATCTGGAATTATTGATGTTGATGATATATAAGTTGAATCAAATAAAGACGTATCGATAGGATCGAAATTAATATAAGGGCCTTCTTCTTCGCAGGAAATTAGGATAGTTAACAACCCAATAAAAAATACGATTAAAAAAGTATGTATCGTTTTCATAGTTTTAGAAACTTGTTGTTAAATTAAATTTTAAGCCACTGAAGGCAGGTTCCACACGGCAAACACCACCTGTACAAACAACTCCTTCAACCTGTTTCATATAGCCTAACGAAAATCTTGTTTGATTTAATGTGTAGGCTACAAAAAAGTTGTAATAATGCTTTACATCATCTACTTTCAAAGGCTTCGTATTGATCATATCAGCAATGGAAAACGAATAATGCGGTGCAATATTAAACTCAACCAGACCAAAAAAGAAATCACCATGATCTTGTTCTGTAAATAAATATTGAATTTCCCACCTGACTGATTTCTTTCTATCAAATTTATAGACAAATTCTGAAAAAGGTGTAAAAGTAGTGACAGCTGGTTCATTCTCATTTTCATAAACTTCCTTGTCGTAGTATACCGTTTGTACACCAAAAGTTGCTTTTAACTTTTTACCGAACTTATGATAGTAATCTAAATAATACTCATGATATATTTCTTTGTTATGATCATCGGTTACATAGGAAACATTGGCACTAAAGGTATTTTTCTTATTCGGTGAATAGGTTATTTCAGCCTGTGAGGCTATTTCGCCAAGTTCCTGAGCTGAAATACTATATAGGGCTGGAAGAATTTTGGCTTGTTGTTTACTCATTGGTGGCATGTAATTTATTGTTCCAACCAAAAATGAGCTAAAAGATGATGTTCGCATGGTAAAACCCTTGGTCCGTTTATGTTGCAAACTAACTCCTAAGCCTTTCGTTGAGTAATTCAATGAAGTGTATAATACATCTCCATCTTCATTAATAAATTTATTCCCTTCTAAATTTCTGATAGCTTCAGCAGTTTTCTTTGCATATTCAACATAAAAGTTGAAATTTTTATAATTCAATGTGCTATAAACAGTGGCAGAAAACAAATTATACTTTGGAACAAATCTCTCTTCCAATGGATAACTGTTTATTTCACTGGCCAATATATCCATAGTCTGCTTATCCAATGTTCTGTTAATTAGCCCAGTTCCAACATACCAACTTAAGTTTTCTCCAAAATAGAAATCTCTTTCAAGATTAATACCCTTCATTACCTGATCGTGTGTAGTAAATCTGTTTTTTTGTCTTCCGGTAAATGCCTTTATTCTAAAATCATCAGTGAAATCATATTTTAGGTTTAATCCATTAATAGCATAATCTAATCCTAAAATACGGTCTTCAAATGCCCTGAATATTATTCCACTACCAAATTGATCATAAAAATGACCAGCTGTGATATCCAATTTGCCAACTTTTTTATTTACAGAATAAAACGCCAAACCCTGATCAGTGTATACCTCATTAGGATCCAATAATGGAGAGTTATTGAAAAGATCATAGCGAACTGAAAAATTAAATCCTGCAACAGAATAGTTTAAAAACATCCATGCTTCCGATGATGAGAATTCTCTAAGGTACTGACTATTTGTAGCACCAATAGATGTGTCCTTCACATAAAAGTTAGAGTTAACCATTAAATCACCAGACAATTGTGCAAATGAAAGCAGCGGGAAAATAAAAATGAACAATCCGAATACAAGTTTCCTCATAATTTGGCTATTAAACCTGATTAAATAATTGAATTTTAAGGACGAATATACTTATCAAAAAATTTTATTGATGATAAAATATCTATAAAAGACCTTCATCTGCAAAGCTAAAATAATGTTCCTCACTGAAAATCAAATGATCGAGCACAGAAATATCAAATAATTTTGCTCCATCGCTTATTTTTTTTGTGATTTCTAAATCAGCTTGGCTAGGTTTAATGTTACCTGATGGATGATTATGACAGAGAATGATGGATGAAGAAAGCTCTTCAAGTGCGGCATGAAAAACAATTTTGGGATCGACTAAAGTTCCAGAAACACCACCAATACTTACTTCAACCTTTTTTATTACCTGATTAGAGCGATTGAGTAAAAGGACGATAAAATGCTCTTGTTTAGAGTCTGCCAGAAAAGGAAATACAAAATTATATACATCTTTACTGCTGGTGATTTTGTTTTTGGAATCTTCTAATTCATCTTTTCGTCTTCGTCCAAGTTCCAGTGCAGCTGCAATACTAATTGCTTTTGCATGACCAATTCCTTTGAAAGCTGTCAATTGCTTTACACTCAAACCACCTAAAGCTTTGAGATTGTTTTCGGCCTTGTTTAAAATGGTTTTTGCAAGCTCTAAAGCATTTAGTTCTTTCGAGCCTGAACCAATTAATATAGCTAAAAGCTCCGCATTTGTCAGAGCTTTTGGGCCTTTTAACAGCAATTTCTCACGTGGACGGTCTTCTTCAGACCAAGACTTAATACCTAATTTATTGCCATTGCTGGACAAAACAGGGTATTAAATTTAAGAAAGATGAGCAATGAAGTTTGCTAATCCAGCTTTTCTGTTTGCAGCATTATTCTGGTGAATAACACCTCTTTTGGCTAACTTGTCTATCATTGATGAAAGTCTGTCATATTCTTTAACAGCCTCTTCTTTATCTTTAATAGCCTTGAAATTGCGAATAGCATTTCGCACAGTTTTAAACTGATATCTATTTCTCAACCTTCTTACTTCGTTTTGCCTTATTCTTTTAATTGCAGACTTATGATGTGCCATTCTTATTCAATTTAGAGGTGCAAAAATACAAATAACTTTCACACCACAAAAATATAGATCAATTATTTACCAACTAATTCTTTAATATGCTTCTCTAGATTATATTCATCCCCTTCCACATATCCATTATGGGTGTAAACGATGCGTTTATTCTTATCAATTAATGCAGAAAAAGGAACAGTTGGATAATTGAAAAGTGCCTTTGAATTACTATTAACGTCAATTAAGACTGGAAACTCCCATCCTTTTCCATTAATATAAGGCTTAACTTTTGTAGCGTTACGAGAATTATCAATTGAAATGGCAATTACTTCAATTCCGTAGTCATCTTTCCAATCTTCATATAATTCATCAATGTTAACTAATTCTTTTTTACAAGGGGCACACCAAGTAGCCCAAAACACGATAACAGTGACCTGACCGCTTTTAACTTGATCTTTTAGGTCAACTACTTTACCATCAAGTGTCTTCATTTTACAGGAAGTAAGCTCTTTGTTAATTTTTTGTGAATAAGTTACGGAAACAATTAAAAGTCCCAGGATAAGTGAAATTACCTTTTTCATATGCTGTGTTTTGATTTATTTAAAAGCTTAAATTAGATATTTTATTAAAGTTCAAATATAACAAACCTTCTATATCAGAAAAGTTTTCTATAATCTACTTTACAAATATGATGCAAGAGTTAGTCTTTTATTAATAAGATTAGAATAATACGAATTACACGTATACATAAATCATATTAGGATAGTTGTTAATACTAGGCTTTTCGTAACTTTGATTAATTACTCACTAGGTCTCATTAGTATTTTAAATAAAAGTAAAAATGAAAACAAAACGATTTAGCATTTCTATTATTTTCGCTTGCATAATCATTTCATCAAGCTTCTCTCAAAATTTACAAAATATTGAATCAAAAGATTATAAGAAATGTATCTTAAATGAATCAAATCAATCAATTAAGTATATTGAATTGACTAATAAACCTGTTATTGACGAACAATTTTCAGTAGCATGGCTTAAAGCCATCCATAAATCTGGACAGGACAATAATTTTGAATTATATGAAACGCAAACTGATGATTTAGGTTTTACGCATTTACGTTATAATCAATACTACAAAGGTTTACCAGTAGAATTTGGACGTTATTATTTACATGTAAAGAACAATCATTTACAAAGTGCGAATGGCGATTATTATCCAAATATTGATCTATCCTCTACTCCACAAATTACTAAAGGGGAAGCTCTTCAATTTGCAATTGAGCACGTACAAGCAGTAAACTATATATGGGAGTCGACAAATGAAAATCCTTTGGAAAATGCATCTCCTAAATTGGTTATTCTTCCATTCAACAAATCTTATCAATTAGCATATAAGCTTGATATTTATGCAACGAATCCGTTGAGTAGACAAGATGTTTTCATAAATGCACTTAGCGGTGAACATATTTTATCGGTATCACAAATACATTTCAGCAATGCAAATGGACTTGCTGAAACCCGCTATTCAGGTAATATAAATATCACTACGGATAGTCTATCACCTACTTCTTTTCGATTAAGGGAAACAGGAAGAGGTAATGGTATTTTGACAAAAGATTTAAACAAAGGACTTGATTATACACAAGCTGTTGATTTTACGGATACTGATAATTATTGGGACGACACAACTAATCATAATGATGTAGCGACTGATGTTCATTATGGAATGGAAACAACTTATGACTATTTTTACTCGAAACACAACCGTAGCTCCTACGATCAAGCTGGCACAGCCATACAAAATTTTATACATGCTGGAAGCTGGTTGTCTCTTGCTTTTTGGGATGGGATTGGTTTCTATTTTGGTGATGGAGATGGAGTTAACACAAAACCATTTGGATCATTAGATATTGTTGCACATGAATTCACTCATGCTGTAATTGAATATTCAGCCTCGCTCACCTATTTATATGAAGCAGGTGCTTTGCAAGAGTCATTTGCTGATATATTTGCTGTATGTGTCGATTATTACAAGAATTCATCCTACGGTAATTTCATGATTGGAGAACAAATTACCACTTCAGGATTACCCATGAGAAACATGGCATCTCCTAAAACTAAAAATCAACCAGATACCTACCAAGGCCAATATTGGAATACGTCCATTGGTAATGAGTGGGTTAATTCAGGCGTTCAGAATTTTTGGTTCTTTTTACTTGCAACTGGTTTAAATGGCGTAAATGACAACAACGACACTTTTAGCATCACAGGAATAGGTATTAATGATGCTGCAAAAATTGCCTATAGAAGTTTAACAACTTATTTAACACCATTGGCTGATTTTAATGATGCTCGATTTGCCTCAATTCAATCAGCAATTGATTTGTTTGGCAGTTGTTCTCCAAAGGTTCAAACTACTACCGATGCATGGTGGGCTGTTGGAGTTGGTAATAAATATCAAAATGATAGTTTGGAATCAAAGTTTTCAGCTGCCTTCCGATACTTATGCAATACTCCTTCTGAAACCTTTTTTATAAATAATTCTACAAATGCAAGTAATTATTTGTGGGATTTTGGCGACAGTACTTTTAGCAGTCTTCCAAATCCTTTACACACTTATCAAGACACAGGGTATTTCACAGTAAGTCTAAGCGTTTGGGACACATCAAGTGTTTGTGGCACTAATGATACAGACATAACAATAAAGACGAATTACATCTATGTGAAGCCCAATGCAGTCGTAAATTTCGAATCTGATTTGACAGAAGTGAATGCAGGTTGTGAAATAATTACATTTAACGATTTGTCAGACTCCTGTGTTCAAGAACGGAAATGGGAAATTAGTCCTCCATATTATAGTATAAAGTCTGTTAATAATGATCTTCCTGAAATAAAAATACGATTTGACAGTGCCGGAACCTACCATGTTAAACTGATTGTCGACTTCGGTTTAACAAAAGATTCGATATTAAAAAGCAATTACATAACTGTTCATAAACCTTCAAATCCAGATTTTGCCGCCAATTTACTTAACCCCCGAATTGATCTGGACACAGTGCTGTTATCCGATTTAAACCCTGTATGTTCCTGGCAAAGAACATGGACTATTTCACCAAACTCGTATACCTTGATCAGCAAAAATGCTGATAATTCACAAATCAAGGTTGTTTTTAATACGGCTACAACCTATAACATAAAATTGACTGTTGGTTATGGGGCACACTCAAGTCAAGAAAACAAACTTTCTTATATAAATGCCCTTGACTATTGCATCCCAACTGTTTCAAATATCAATCAAGATATTGGTATCAGCTTCTTTAAATTTCAGGATATCACAAATTTTTCCACCATTGGTCAATACAAATACAATGATTACACAAATTTGAGTACCTCGATAGCACAGTTTGATACTGTTGCGATTACACTTGGCAGGAATACTACACATAACGTCATGTCAAGAAAAGTTTGGATTGATTATAACATGGATGGTGACTTTAATGATGTTGGAGAAATGGTTGCTTCCGAAACTCCGGCCAGTACACTTTATTGGTCAGATACTTTTTATGTACCTGGTACCACTAAGATTGGAAATACGATATTGAGAGTTGGAACCAGTTTAATGAATTTGGGAAATTATCCTTGCGGGCCAAATACGTATGGGGAATTTGAGGATTATCGACTCTTTATAACAGAAATGCTTCCATTAATCATAAAATTAAAATCTCATGATTCACTGCTAATTGAACAATGTGAAAATTATATTGATAGTGGCTTCCATATTTATCGAGAATTTAATCCAATT
>JABINZ010000151.1 GCA_018698135.1 Bacteroidota bacterium | reverse complement strand
TAATTAGTGATGATTTTGAAAGCAGTATCAAAATTTATCGCAAAAACCTTTCTCTGGAATACATTACAGGTTATTTAATTGAATACGCTCTTTCGGTTGATAACATTTTCGTTATCATTATGATATTGATTTCCTTTAATGTTCAGGAAAAGTATTATAAAAAAGTACTTCTTTGGGGTATTTTAGGTGCAATCATCATGCGTTTTATTTTCATATTTCTGAGTGCAGCTTTAATCCAAAAGTTTGGTTGGGTCCTCTATATTTTTGGTGGCTTACTAATATTTACCGGAATACGCATGTTCCTCACTCGAAATGAGGAGGAAAAAATTAATACAGCTGATCATCCAATTGTAAAATTTGCATCCAAGTTTTTTCGTGTTTACCCGCATTTTGTAGTGCATCGATTTTTTATCAGTAAAAATAAAAAAATTCAAATAACACCCTTGTTTCTGGTGCTATTAGTTATTGAATTTACAGATGTTATTTTTGCTGTGGATTCAGTACCAGCCATATTTTCAATCACTAAAGATCCTTATATAGTATTCTTCTCAAATATATTTGCAATTTTGGGCTTACGTTCTCTCTTCTTTCTGGTTATGAATATCATCAACATTTTCCATTATTTAAAATTGGGTTTATCCTTTCTGCTGACCTTTATTGGAGCTAAAATGCTAGTACATCATTGGTTAGAAGAAATTGGATTTACAACTGCACATTCCCTTTATGTTGTATTAGGTATTCTTTCCTTGAGTATTCTTGCTTCCGTTATTTTCCCTAAAAAGAAAGTAGTAGATAACCTAGAAGAAAAGTCCAGTGACCAAACATCTTAACATCACTGTTTTTGGCCTTGTGCAAGGAGTTGGATACAGATCACAAAAAATAGCTATTTCTTTTAACTTAAAGGTTTGTTAGAAATCGAAAAAAACAACACTGTTTTAATTGAAGTTGAAGGATCAGAATCCCGATTATTGGAATTTATTAGTTGGTGCAAAAATGGACCGACAAATGCGGAAGTTCAGGAAGTAGAATGGAATGAATCAGAAATTATTGGATTTATAACTTTCGATATTAAACATAAAAAAAACGCCCTCAAATTGAGAGCGTCCTAAAATTTAAATATTCAATTTTCTAAAAGAAATAATAGGCAGCCAATAATAATCTTAGATTGGATACTTCTTCGGCATTTTGAACCTGACCCAATGAATTATTTGTAGCCACGCTACCATAAGCTGCAACAGTGTATTCACATTCTGCTGCAAAACGAGCTTTGCCCATGTTATAAATTATTCGGGGCGAAATTCTGTAGACATAATCAATATTGCTTCCCCTGCTTTTATAAGACGCAGCGCTTGTCCAATCCATTATATTTGAATACGAACCCATGTTTTTAGTAAAACCAGCGAAAACACCTGTTTGAAATCCTTTACCATTTGTGTGAAATTCTGTCCATATAGATAAATTATCCATGGTAGTATATTCCAATAAATCCTTATTGATCATATTGGTATCATCTGTATATGCATGAGCATAGCCACCTAACATTAACAAATCAAATAAATTCTGACCATAAACACCTTCCAGTTTTACGGTTATATCTTTGGTTTGCATTTTCATATAAGCCAATCCTGATAAACCTTGAACTAATTGATTAGCTTGATATCCTGCAGCACTTTCTAATCGTGGACGTAAAGCTTTGGCATCACCGGATACTCCTGCCACAAACATGCTTCCTTTGTCTTTATTTTCTGTTTTGTATTGAAGTTTAACATTCATTGCTGGTATTACAGCATTTCGCAAGGAAGTTGAGCCACCAGGAGAAGCAAAGTCACGTTGCGACATGGCCGTTACAGTTAAACTCAAATCACCAAAAAAGCGTGTAAACCTAATCTGTGGGTTTCTTGAAAAAGGTTGAAAAGGAACTCCAGTATTAAAAGAAACTACGCCTGGAAAGCAATCTGTAATAAACAAAGCATGCCAGGTTTGCCCAAGTAATAACTCTGTTTTTTCCCAATTCAGTTTCATATACGCATGACGCAAACGAAAACCATTAATATCTCCATCGGTATGACCAAAGAATGCACCTTCAATTAGTCCGGAAGTTTTAGCTCCAAAGGCATCAGGACCTGTTATAGCTCCCTTTAGTCTGGTTTGTATGGAAAGAAAATTAAAGCTGGGTGCAGCATTAATATCCATACCATCATTGTCTGGATCAACATTTTTAGGATACAACAAAAAATGACCTTCGCGAACAGCTGTTGTTTGACGGCTATCAAAAAAGAAGTCGTTCTTAACAAATCCTGAAAATTTAATTCCATACGATTTTTCGGCATCTTTCTCTTGTGCTTTCAGGAAAAATGGCGAAATAAATAATAATAAAAAAAGTATATTTTTGTTCATAACATGTGTTTTTGTTGGATGTAAATCTACCCAATTTTATAAAAAAAAATAACTTAATTTTCAAATTGTCTAACTTTGTATTCTAAATAGCTATACTTCATTTTATTAAGCTTAATACCCTATGAAATTTTTCATCCTGCATATATTCGTTTTAGTCCCAATATTTTGTTTCGCTCAATTCAATACTACTAGTTTCGCTACAATTGACGCAATTGATTTTGATATAGAATTATTTCCAAAAGGATCCATATCAAAAGCATTTATGAATCAGCCTTTATTATTGATGGACGATGAAGTAAAACCCACTATGTATTTATTAGGTGAATTGGATGCTGATAGGCATTACACCAGTTACTCATCATTTGGAGCATCCTTTTTCAGTAGTATGCTCTTCCCTCCTGCAGGTTTAATTACATCAACTATTTTATCATTTGCTCCGCCAAAAGAAATTAATTTCGGACTTCCAGAGGATAAATTAGCTTTATTAAAAGATGAATATTATTACGATGGTTACGCAAAAGCAAGTCGCAAGAAAAAAATATGGAGAAGTTGGGGAGGTTTTGTAACAGGAACAGCTTTCTTTTATGCAGGTTTAAGAATGGTTGGTTACAATCTTGAAGATTATCTTTTTAAATAGAGATTATGTTTGATAATACGAAACCCTACACCTTTGATCGTGTAATAAGAATTGCTATATCAGCGGTAATTATTTATGCGGCAATATACTTGTTAGGCTATTTAAGTAGTGTTTTAATACCTTTTGCAATTGCGGTGTTACTCGCTTACCTGATAAATCCACTGACCAATTGGCTTACCAAAAAGCTAAAGATTCGAATAATAGCCGTAATCCTAAGCCTTCTAGCCATTGCTGCTGTATTAGTTCTTGCCTCATTTCTACTTTTTCCTCTTATTTTAAAAGAATTTGGTCACATATGGAGTTTGTTACAAACACTTTATAACAATTTAAATACGAATGGCCAGCTGAGTGAAGGGCTACCAAATAAAATTAATGAAATCCTTTTAAATTTATGGCAAACAAAAGAGTTTCAGGATGTAATAAGCAGTGAAGGATTATTCGGAGCTATAATGGATATTGGAAAAAAATTCCTTCCGGAACTGATCAATATACTTGGTGCACTCTGGACTTTTTTCACAGGTCTGTTAGGAATCTTAATTGTTCTTCTTTATTTGATATTTATACTCTTGTATTATGAAAGAATACGAAAAGGATGGAAAGAGCTAATTCCTGAACGATTTAAAAAACAAGTACTTGGTTTTGTATATGAGTTTGAAGATATCATGAATCGATATTTTCGAAATCAGGCATTAGTTGCCGGAACTGTTGGTATTTTGTTCGCAACAGGCTTTGGTATTATCGGACTCCCTCTGGGAATTTTGATTGGCTTGGGAATGGGTGTTTTAAATATGGTACCTTACCTTCAAATTGTTGGATATATTCCAATCTTTTTTTCTGTTACACTATACTCACTTGACCATAGTGGCGGATTTTGGATGATGGCTGGCTTGGCAACACTGGTCGTTGCAATTGTTCAAACCTTTCAAGATTTGGTGCTTATTCCAACCATTATGGGGCGTGTTACAGGTTTTAATCCAGCAATGATTTTATTATCCATCACCATTTGGGGTAAGCTTTTAGGATTGTTCGGATTAATAATAGCCTTGCCTATAACATATTTATTATTGGCTTACTATCGTAGATTTATCCTGGAAATATCTCCACCCGAAAAAAACAGAAGAGACAATAATCCACCTGCGACCTAAGCTTTGTTTCTTATTCTAAACTGCTTAAAGGAACATATTTGTTCATCGGTGGATATTTTCAATACATTATTTCTATGCGAATCATAATATATTGTTAATTTTGTCCTTATTAATAGTAAGTCGTATTATTACAGAATGGCAAAAATCAAATATAAATTCAATCCGGATAATTTAGCTTTTGAGAAATTCAAGCGCTCAAGGGTTGAATGGATAATGCGACTTGGAGGAATAATTTCTTCCTTCATTATCATCACCTTTGGTTTTTACCTCATTGTTTCATTCTTTTTTGAAACTCCACGAGAAAAAATTCAGAATCGGGAAATAGAATATCTCGTACTCCAAAACAAGTTGCAAAAAGAACGGGTTGAGTCACTAAACAATATTGTTGATGAACTTGAAAACCGCGATGAAAATATTTATCGAAATATTTTTGAAGCTGAGCCCATTCCTCAGAGTATTCGTGATGCCGGTTATGGAGGGGTTGAAAAATATGCCAATCTGGAAGGATATTCCAATTCTGATTTGGCAATAGAATCCCAAAAGCAAATTGATAAGCTATCGAAAAAACTGTATATACTTTCAAAGTCCTACGATCAACTGGAGATCATGGCTGAGAAAAAAGGGGAAATGCTAGCTTCAATTCCTGCCATACAACCAGTTAAAACAGAAAAAAAAGTGCGTATTGCTTCCGGTTTTGGCTGGCGTGTACATCCTTTATACAAAGTAATGAAGTTTCATGAAGGTTTGGATTTCTCAGGTTCTATTGGTACCGATATTTATGCAACAGGTGATGGAACGGTAGTCGAAGTTGAATATTCACGCAGAGGATATGGTAACAAAGTGGTAATCTCCCATGGATTTGGATATAAAACATTGTATGCACATATGCATAAATTCAATGTGCGCAGAGGGCAAAAAGTAAAAAGAGGTGAAAAAATTGGGGTGATTGGAAATACAGGGCTTTCTACTGGTCCGCATTTGCATTATGAGGTTATTTTGAATGGAAAGAAATTAAATCCGGTTTATTTTTTCCATAATGATTTAACACCAGCTGAATACGAAAAAGTTCTTCAGCTTGCTGAACAAGCCAATCAGGCTCTTGATTAAAATGGAAAAAGCAACCCAATTCGACAAATTATATTATTCTATCAGTGAAGTAGCTGAAATGATGGAGGTAAACTCTTCCTTGATTCGATTCTGGGAAAAGGAATTTTCAGCTTTTGTGAAGCCTAAGAAAAACCGGAACGGCAAACGCATGTTTACTGCAGCTGATATCGAAATCCTTAAAAATATCTATTTTCTCACAAAAGAAAAGGGCTATACACTTACAGGTGCACGCAACTATTTAAATGCCGGAAAAAAAAACCTGGATAAAAACATTTACCTTAGCGAATCTCTCAAAAACATCAAAGGATTTTTATTGGATCTGAGGAATCAACTAAATGATTAATACAGCCATGTCTGCTAATACACTCAGAGAGAAAATTGCTAAACTAATCATTCGAATACGTAAACGCCAACAAAAAAATACTTCTCAGCGAATAAATTACGCTGATGCCGAGATTGTTGGAGTCATCTACAGAAGAGTTAATAAAACCGGTGCATCTCAAGTTGAAGATTTTATTGAAAAACTTCAAAAAGATGGAAAAAAAGTCTACTCTTTAGAATATATTGCCAAGGAAATTGATTCCGATTATCACCTGAAAGAACTTAATCATTTTGCATTACGAGATGAAGATTTGAATTTCCTGAAAATTCCAAAAAAAGATATTTTCAATAATTTCTGTAATAAGAAATTCGACATGTTAATTAATTTGTCTCTGGCAAACCACCTCCAACTGCATTACATTGGTGCTCTTTGTAGATCTTCCATGAAAGTAGGATTTTATTTTGAAGGATATTCTGACTATTATGATTTTATGGTGGACGCAAAAGGAAGCCTCGATTTTAAGGAACATGCAAATACCATGTTGTCGTTTATAAAACAAATTAATAAAAACTAAGAAGAATGATTTTCAAAGGATTAGGTGTTGCAGTTATCACACCATTTACTAAATCACTGGATATAGATTTTGTCGCATTCAACAAAATTATTACAAACCTGATAGAAAATGGCGCTGATTATCTTGTTTTAATGGGAACCACAGCTGAATCACCAACCTTAAATAAACAGGAAAAAAGACAACTGATTGATGCTGCTATTGAAATAAACCAAGCCAGAATTCCAATCGTTGTTGGAATTGGTGGTAATAATACAATAGAAGTTGCAAAGGATTTTAAAACATTCGATTTTGCGGGTGTAAGTGGAATTCTGTCAGTATCTCCATATTACAACAAACCTAGTCAGCAAGGTATCTACAATCATTATAAGATTTTGGCAGAGGCAACAGATGTGCCTATAATTATGTACAATGTACCCGGCAGAACATCTTCCAACATGACAGCCGAAACCAGTCTTCGCTTAGCACATGATTTTCAGAATATAGTGGCTGTTAAAGAGGCTTCTGGAGATTTGGAGCAAATCATGCAAATAATCAAAAACAAGCCAACCGATTTTATGGTGATTTCAGGGGATGATTTATTAGCCCTTCCCCAAATGGCCATAGGAATGGATGGTGTAATTTCAGTAATAGGTAATGCTTTTCCTTTTGAATTTTCAAACATGTTGAAACTTGCTTCATCAAATATTACTGATGCTCGGCTAATTCATTATAAATTACAGGAGTTAATTCGGTTGATTTTTGAAGAAGGCAATCCGGTTGGTATTAAGGTTCTTTTAAATCAGATGAATTATTGTGACATACATGTTCGACCACCAGTTTACAAAGCTAGCGACCAACTTATTGAAAAAATAAAAAAGGAACTCTCTTTATTTAATGCTTAAAACCTGAGTTCAGGTTTAAAATGGAGCTTCATCATCTTCATCATCATCACTCGCACGTGAGTTTATTGTAATAATCCCATCGCTATCATTATCATTCAGATAATTGTCTGTTAAATTACTAAAGCGAGCAAATTTGCTAATGAATTTCAGATTTACTGTAGTTGTACTACCATGTCTGTTTTTTGCAATAATCAGCTCAGCTAAACCTTGTACAGGATTGTGATCTTCATCTTCAGTCAGTCCATAATACTCTGGCCTATAAATAAACATAACCTGGTCAGCATCTTGTTCAATTGATCCGGATTCTCTCAAGTCAGACAAAATTGGTCGTTTATTGCTTCCCCTTTTCTCAACTTCACGACTAAGCTGAGACAGAGCGACAACAGGCACATTCAATTCTTTTGCCAGCCCCTTCAATGCTCTGGAAATCTGTGATATTTCCTGTTCTCTGTTTGTATTTTTCCGCTGATCGATATGGGCATTCATCAACTGTAAGTAGTCAATGATAATCATTTCAATATTATGCTGACTTTTTAATCTCCGACACTTGGCTCTCAGTTCGAAAACATTGATACCCGGGGTGTCATCAATAAAAATATTGGCCTTTGACAGTTTATCAATTTTTGTATTCAGCTGTTGCCACTCATAGCTTTCCAAATTACCACTTCTTAATTTCTCAGAATCGAGTTCTGCTTCGGCTGAAATTAAACGTTGAACAAGCTGAATAGATGACATTTCCAAAGAAAAAATGGCTACACCCCTACCAAATTCAACTGACGCATTTCTGGCCATGGATAGAACAAATGAGGTTTTTCCCATACCCGGTCTGGAAGCAATAATAATCAAATCCGAGGGTTGCCAACCTGATGTAACCCTATCCAGATCAAAATAACCACTGGGTACTCCCGATAAGCCACCTTTATCCTTATTCTTGCTCATTTCCTCAATCGCTTCCAGCGATTTGGTAATTAAGGTGCTCATGGGTGTGTAACTTCCCTTCAGGTTTCCTTGTGCTACATTATACAATTCACGTTCTGCCTTATCGAGTAAATCAAAAACATCAGTTGTTTCGTCATAGGCTTCACGCTGAACATCGCTGGAAATTTTAATTAATTCCCGTAGAATAAACTTTTCTACTAAAATACGGGTGTGGTAATCGATATTTGCAGAGCTACCAACTCTATTTGTTAATTCAGCTATATAATAGGCTCCTCCCACTTGTTCGAGGCTTCCCCTATTTCGAAGCTCATTGGTAACCGTTAGTATATCGATGGGTTTACTATTCTCGAATAAACCAATAATAGCTCTATAAATTTCCTTATGCTCATCTCTGTAAAAAACATCAGCATTAAGCATATCCAAAACATCTATTAACGCATCTTTTTCCAGCATTAATGCACCCAACACAGCTTCTTCAATATGCACGGCTTGAGGGGGTAATTTCCCGAACTCTACCATTTGCCCCATAGACTGAGGTACTTTTTTTCTTATTGAAGCAAGCTTCTCACTAAATGAATCAGTTTTTTTCTCCATTAAAATTCCCCAAATACGTCAATCAGTTCATTAATTTTTCTGACCTAAAAATACATCACTATACTATTTCAACATAACAAGATTTACTGATAAACTGTTATCAACAAAAGGCCAATATTTTGTGCAAATATTGTGGAAACAATTTAATTAGCTTAGCTAATATATTAAAAATCAGCATCCTATATTCCACAAAATTCACTTAAATAATAAATATAATTTCGATAATATCTAAATAATTAAAAATGGCATTTTGATTTACAAGGTTCAGAGGCATTAATTATTTCGCTATTATTTTTCTACATTTTTTTCTGAATTCAACAATGCTCATAACAAACTGTTATTCTTACTATTACACGCAATATTCACACAATTAAACACTTACAAAAACCGAAATTAAAAAGCAAATATTTATAGATAATCTAAGATCACTTCATACAGCTTATTTATTATAAATAAATATTCATAAGTATTAGTTTTTCAATGAATAATAGTGATTCACTATCTTCATTATTTTTTGCTTTAAATAATAGATAAAAAAAAGGCTGAAATCAATTTGACTCAGCCCTTAATAATCATATTACAGAAAGCTTAATGTGCTGCTCCTTTAACTTCAAATTTTCCGTTTGATGTCTCAACAACTTTCTTCAACCACCAATCTGGGTAGCCAGGTTGGTCAGGTCCTGCAGGATAACCAGTTGCTGTTCTCTCAAACATACCTTCTTTTTCTTTTTTGATGTTACCATCAATATATTTAGTCAGAAGAAATTCACCCAATTCACGCCAGTCATCTACTAAATTATTCGCTGTATTCACTGAATAATTGGTAATGAATTCAATTGCTAATTCTGGATTTTGCGCATAAAGTGTTTTAGCAGCATTATCAATAACAGGTGTAAGCTCAGCATATTTTTTCTCGAAAGCTTGTTGCTTTACTCTTACATCTTTAATCATATAACTATAACGGGAGTAGGTCCAGTTAGAGACGAAATTAAAAACCCAAAATGCTGCATCCCAAGAAAACGTAAGTAAATCACCATTCCCAACTGCATATGATTCAGGGACTTTGGTAATACCACAATACATTGGCGTATAAACGGTTGTATTGGCATCATCTACGCTAAACCAATGTATTCCACCTATTGGATCGGGCAACCAGTTCCTCGATTGTGAAACAAATGAAAATCCGGTTTGCTGTGTAGCAGTTGCTCTTTCATTACAATAAACTACGCTATCAACTTCCCAGGTTAATGGTCTCCATCTATAGGGTAATTCCCATGGGCCTGCACCAATATCTTTACTCATATCCCAATCAGTTCCTTCTAAATGATCTCTCATATATTTCATCAAATCCTGAGCAGAAACTTTTTTATCAGGTTTAATCCATAAAGGCATTCTGTTTTTTGCAAATTCGTTTTTACCATGTTTGATTACACCAGATGCATAATCAGCATATTTACCCATTTTGCTGTTTACATCTTTGAAGAATGACCAAACACGCATTTCACAAAAACGAGCTCCACCAAAGTCAACTGGTGCGTATACATCGGAAAAACTAAAATCTTTGTCTTTGCCAGAATACCATCCCTTTGCACGTGCAAAACTGACTACATCAGGTGCATGAAAAACAGTTTGGCTTTCATTAAACCAGTCATTTTTTTCCTGAAAATCGAAAGTTGTAATTCTTGCCTGATTTGCATGGGCACAGACATAACCATCTGGTACTAGCAAAGCAACCCAAAGGGCTCCTTTTTGGCCTTCTCCTTTGCCAATCAGTTCCATAATCCAAACTTCATTTTTATCTGAAATGGAAAAAGATTCGCCACTACTGTAGTATCCATATTCATCGAAAAGACCAGCAATTACTTTGATTGCTTCACGCGCTGTTTTTGCTCTTTGCAAAGCCAGCCACATTAAGCTACCATAATCAACTATTCCGCTATGAAAGTTTGACAATTCAGATCGGCCACCATAAGTTGTTTCACCAATCGACACCTGATGTTCATTCATATTACCAACAACTGAATACGTATGTGAAACTTGTTTGATACTACCAAGTAACTTCTTGGTGTCCCATTCAATTACATCAACCATCGCATTTGATGGGTAATCCATAGCAGGTGTATAATATAATTCACCATACAATACATGAGCGTCAGCTGCGTAGGTAATCATTGTGGAACCATCTACAGAAGCACCTTTTGTTACCAAAAAATTGGTACATGCTTGTGTATAATTGAATCCAATCAATAATACCAATACTAATAAGGACAAATGTTTTTTCATTTTGTTCAATTTATAATTTAAAAATCAATAGCTGGCAAATATACTATAATTGCAAGAGAAATTTAATTCAAAATAGAAATGCTATTTGTGCCCAAGAAAAGAGTGTAAGACAGCATAAAGTCTCTGCTTTCGAATGGGCTTAGGAATATATTCGTCACAGCCTGCTTGCTTACTTTTTTCTTTTTCGTTTGACATGGCGAAAGCGGTAATTGCCACCACTGGAATATCTTTCCTGAATTTCTTGATATTCTGGGTTGCTTCATAGCCATTCATTTCAGGCATTTGTACATCCATTAATACGGCATCGATGTCTAAATCTTGCTTACAGACTCTGACTGCCTCATCTCCTTGCTTCACCCAAATCAATGAAACATGTGTTGGTTCCAATATTTTTTCTAGAATTCTGAAGTTCGAATCTATATCCTCTGCAATGAGTATTTTTTTACCGGTCCAGTCGGGTGCAGTTTGCAATTCCAAAACTGAGTTTTCAGGTTGATTTATTTGGTCTTTTGCTTCTTTATTATAAGGTAAATTAAAAAAGAATTTTGATCCAACTCCAAGTTTAGAATCTACCCATAAATCACCACCAAGGAAATTCACCAGGTTCTTGGAAATTGTAAGACCTAAGCCTGTTCCTCCATGCTCTCGTGTCAGCGTGTTTTTTGCTTGTGAAAAACGATCAAAAATGATACTAATATCTTCTGAGGTCATACCTATACCCGTATCACAAACACAGAACTGTATAGTATTTCCCTTTAGTTCATAACTAATTTTAATACTACCATCTTGCGTAAATTTAAATGCATTACTTAACAAATTTGTTAAAACCTGACGTAAACGATTTGGATCATTGAATAGTATAACGTCATTAGAATCATCCAGCTTGCATATTTCAAAGACGACATTACTTTTTTCAGATTTAACAATTAATTCATTGAATGAATGATAAACTTCTTTCAATAAGGTATTCAATGAAAACTCTACTTTTCGAATTCGAAGTTCACCTGATTCAATTTTGGAGATGTCGATGATATCATCAATTAAGCTCAGTAATGCATTTACGTTTTTCTGAATCACAGTTACAAATTCAGATTTCTCCTCATTGTTATAGTAAGGATCTTCTAAGAAACTTGTAAAGCCAACAATGGCATTCATGGGTGTTCGAATTTCATGTGACATATTGGCCAGGAAAGCAGTTTTTAGCCGATCTGATTCTTCTGCTTTTTCACGCGATTCTTTAAGCTTTAATTCAAAGTTTTTGCGATCGGTTAAGTCAAGCATAAAAACGATCATTTGATCTTTGGCTTCTCCGATTAAAACATAGCCAATCAGCACCCAAATTATTTTTCCATTAAAGTTGATTAATTGTTTTTCATAGGGAGTGCATGAACCATTTAGTTTGGCTTCTAACATTTTTTGTTCGTCAAGAACATAAAATTCTTTGGGAGTTTGTTTTTTCCAATCAATTTTTTCTCCAACGATTTCGTTATTAGCGTAGCCTAAAATTCGCTTGAATTCTTTATTTGCATTTTTCACAATGCCACTGGTTGAACAAAAACAAGTTCCTGCTACCCCAGATTCAAAAAATGCCCTTAATTTTTCCTCATTTTCGCGAAGGGCATTTTCAGCAACTTTTCGTTCTACCGATAATCCGATTTGGGTAGACACAAAGCTTAGCATTTCTAAATCCTTAGTAGAATAAGCATTCTCATCGCTATAACTTTGTACTATTAATGCACCTATTATTCGGTTTGATGCCTTTAAAGGCACACCCAACCATACTTTGCATATTTCTCCTTTATTAACAACTTCTTTACTCTTGATTAGTTTTTCAATTTCAGATTGATGTAGTAAAAGCCCGGTCTTTTCTTTTAATAAATATTTTGTGAGCGATTTCCCTATGGGTAAGGATGTAAAACTATCTTTTTCGTCAACAAAAAATGGAGACGAAATTGTATCAGAGTTTTCATCGTATAAGGAAATAATAAAATTTGATGTATCAATAACCCGACTTAGTTCTAAACGGATCACATTAAATAACTCAACAAGGTCTTTTGTAATATTTACTGCATTAGCTATTTTAAATACAACCGATTGAATATTTTCTGTTCGCTTTTTAGCAGTAATATCGCGAACTGCCATAACTTTCACAACTTGCCCTTTATAGTCCATCGACTTGATGCGAACTTGTGCATCAAACAACTGACCGTCTTTCTTCAAGCCGATGATATCAACTGGTTTGTCTTTTACTCCTGTTAATCTGTTTTGTATAATTTTTCTATAATCAGGTGCAAATAATGAGGTAATTTCTTTGTTTCTTAATTCATTAATAGAGTAATCAAACATTTCTGCGGCAGTTTGATTGGTCTCAATTAAAATTCCACTTGAAGTAATTAATATAGACTCAAAAGTTGCGTTTGACAACGTACGGAATTTAGCTTCACTTTTCTCAAGTTTCTCTTTTGCTTTCCTTTCAGCAGTAACATCCAATCCAAATTCAGCAACACCAATTACGTTGTTTTTTTTATTTTTAATGGGGTAAGCTCTGAAATT
>JABINZ010000150.1 GCA_018698135.1 Bacteroidota bacterium | reverse complement strand
AATAACAATAGGTATCAATGGAAAAGCTAAAGAGTAGACATAAAAAAATCCATCCGATTGATTTCGAATGGATTAGAAGTTAAATTGTGCCCAAGAGGGGAGTCGAACCCCTACGCCCAAAACAGGCACTAGGCCCTCAACCTAGCGCGTCTACCAATTCCGCCACCTGGGCAAATAATTGCGATTCTTGAATGATTTTATTGCAATTTTTGTGTGCTGAAAGCCAACAAATAAAAAAAACAAAATGTATATGTCCAACACAAGAACCAACGGTTTTTCACTTAACAAAATTAGTACATCTAATATTTATAGCAATATTATATTTATGGAAAGATTAGAATTATTCTAGAGAATAATTGTTTGTACAACAAAATTCAGCTTTAAACAGATTGATTAGCAGGAGATAGTTTTTAAATGTCGTACAATATTGTCCATTTTAATTCTTATTAGAAAGATCAAATAAGAAGCATTCTATTAAATGTAATTTAAAACAAACAAAAGACAGCAAAACGAGATTGGTGTCATATGTTTGAAAGCAAACGAGTGACACTTTAAAGTGTTTATCTCCGAATCTGTTGGACTAAACTTAATTTAAGCTCAGTCCAATAATAAGTCCAACGGAAAGTTGCATTTATCTGCATTTATTTGCTCTTTGTTAAAACAAAAAAACCCTGCAAATCGTTGGCTTGCAGGGTTTTTCGCTTTTTTGCGTTGTTACCTAGTGATCCCGGAAGGATTCGAACCTTCGACCCACAGCTTAGAAGGCTGTTGCTCTATCCAGCTGAGCTACGGGACCTAATACATTGCGGATTGAGGATTGTTAAATTCGGATTAATGATTTTGGTAATTCTTTCGCAATCAAAAATCCGCAATCAATAATTCATTTGTCGGGGTGAGAGGATTCGAACCTCCGACCCTCTGCTCCCAAAGCAGATGCGCTAACCGGGCTGCGCTACACCCCGAAGTGTATATTCCAAATTATTCTGGAAATATTTTGTCAATCTTTTAAATAACATTGATTCCTTAGTTTCCTCATCCACTTTAATTTGATGGCTTTTGCTTAGGGGTGCAAATATATATAAATTACCAATTACAAATCAATAATGTTCTGGAATTAATTTCTTAAATAATAATTGCCAGACTTGTCTTGTTATATTATTGACGATTAATGAGCTTAATTATACTTAGGAAGCAGTTTTGTTATGCTATTTCTTTTCTCGTTAACGATCAGTGTTATTTGAATTTCAGTTAGCTCAATTGATATATTAATTATAAAAGGCAAAAAATATAAAATTCAGGATTAGGGAGGTATTGGGATCAAAAAAAATGAGTTTAGGCTGACGGGCGTCAGGCCTAAACTCACCAAAAAACTACTCTTCTCTTCACGACAAATATAAGACAATATATGTATGTAAATACAAAATTATTTAAAAATATTTCTTTAATTGAGTGGACTTATGTGCATAAAAAGGTCTTTTTTACAGGCTTAATAATGTTTAGTAACTGCTCTTTTGTAGAATTAAGCTATAATACTAAGTGTGATAGTTTCCTGAAATGATCGCAATGCTCTTTACATTTTTTAACTAATCCTAACTATTAAGTGAATACGTAATCGCAATAATTAGGATTAACTTTTTTGATCCCTTTTAGGTGGTTCGTCAAAGCTGAAAAATGATCGCTTCGCTCATCCATTTTTGTTTCCATTTCAAATTACAAACAAGTTTGCATTTGTTCTGAAAACAAAAATGCCCCTTTCGGGGCATTTTTCAGCTTTGCGGAGAGAGGGGGATTCGAACCCCCGGTACCTCGTTAAAAGTACGGCAGTTTAGCAAACTACTGGTTTCAGCCACTCACCCATCTCTCCAAAGCGGGCAGCAAAATTAAGAAAATATTTACTATATCTTTTCACTCTATTAAATTTTTCGAGCAAAATTAATTTATTATTTTTACCCCTTCATTAATAAGTAGTTAAACAATTGATTATGCAAAGCTTCAACGAACTTCTAGAGCTCGTTTCAAATAAAATTGAAAAGTTAAAATATCAAAAAGAACCCAGAGAACTTTATGAACCGATAGAGTATATTCTGGCTTTGGGAGGCAAAAGAATCAGGCCAGTTATTTGTTTGATGAGCTGCGAGATGTTTGGTGGAAAAATTGATAAAGCTCTTTATGCTGCTATTGGTATGGAGATGTTCCATAATTTCACCCTTGTTCATGATGATATAATGGATGATGCTGATGTTAGGCGTGGAAAGCCGACTGTTCATGTTAATTGGAATGATAACAGAGCTTTGTTATCAGGAGATGCAATGATTATTCTGGCAAATCAATTAATGATGAGAGTTGATGATCATTTATTACGTGATGTTATGGCTTTGTATAATAAAACAGGTTTGCAAGTTTGTGATGGTCAGCAACTGGATTTGAATTTTGAAAAAAGGGATAGCATCCGAATGGATGAATACATGAAGATGATTGAACTTAAAACAGCTGTATTATTGGCTGGTTGCTTACGATTGGGAGCTGTAATTGCTGAAACATCTGATGTCAATAAAGACCTGATTGAAGAGTTCGGTTGGAATTTGGGCATTTCTTTCCAAATTGAAGATGATTTGCTGGATTCGTTTGGTGATTTTGAAAAATTTGGGAAAAGCATTGGTGGAGATATTTTAATTAATAAAAAAACGTTCCTATTAGTTAAAGCCATGGAAATAGCAGATAAGGATACGAGATTAAAAATTGATCATTGGTTAAATTTGAAAGAATTTGATAAGTCAGAAAAAGTAAAAACGTTTATATCAATTTATAATAAATTGAATATTAAAGAGATAGCCTTGGCTGAAAGTAAGGTTTATTACGATAAAGCAATCGATGCATTAAACCGGATTGATATTCTTCAAGAAGAAAAAATACAAATGGTTCAATTTGCTAAAATGCTAATAAGTCGGGAGAACTAGCTCGAAAATGAACATTAATCTGTTCATGCTATATGTGGCATGAAATTTTCGGGAATAGATTGAATATTCAGTCAACCTTTTGGTGGATTTTATCGTCTTTATCTTAAGAATTAACATTACATAATAATCTGAGATAGATAATTATCACATTAGCATCTATTTGCATAAATTTGAAGTAAGTTGATTGGGTTATGTAAATATCATATTTTAGAATCATTTGAGCATATTTAAGCCATATATTAGTTTTATCATTCTTTTGATGCTAACTGTTTCATCAGCTAATGCAACGCATTTGATGGGTGGAGATTTTAGCTATGAATACAAAGGCAAAGTTGGTTCTAGATACCAATATGAAATCACGATTGAAATGTATCGCGATTGTCAGCAAACAGTTCCGTCAACACCTTTCGATACCTATATTGAAGTAGGAATTTATTATAACAATGCAACAAAAAGTCAATATGATGTTGTTGGGATAAATTTGGGAACTGAATCTGTTATTGATCCACCTTCAGGTGGTAGTAATTGCTCCTGGAAACCCAGTGTTTGTATTAGAAAAGGAGTTTATGTTAAAACTATACTTTTACCAGCAAGTACAACCGGATTTCATTTAACGCACATTAGGTGTTGCCGAAATAATTTAAACAACATATTGCAGGATATTGGACAAACCTATTATGTGTTTATTCCTCCCAATTCCTATTTCGATAACTCACCTACATTTTCAGGTGTTCCAACTCCTTATATTTGCGCACAGGATACAGTGAATATTTCCTATGCAGCAACAGATGCTGATGGTGATTCCTTGTCTTATTCGCTAGTGCTTCCTTATGCAGGTGGCTCAGATAATGATCCAATTCCAACTCCAGCATGGACCTTAGGTCTTCCAATTCCTGGTGTAACCTATGCTGCATCACATAATGTATTTAACCCATTTGGTGTGGGTGGTGTATGTACAATAAACCCAAACACAGGTTTGGTAAAAGTAATGTGTCCTCAAGCAGGTTTATATGCCATCGCTGTCGAGGTTAGTTCATTTCGAAATGGTTCTCTCGTATCTATTGTTCGAAGAGATATTGAGTTAATTGTATTAAACTGCCCTCCAAACCAGCTGCCACAATTGGCAATTTCGGGTGGTATTACTTCGTATGCTGTAGATGAAGGAAATGCTATTTCATTTGATATTCCGTATACAGATTCTGATAGTATGTATTTTAAAGCCAAAGGAGGTATATTTGGCGGAGTTTCAGTTCCTGCTCCATATGCAACTCTTTCGCCGGCACAAGGTAAAGATACAGTATCATCTACTTTTAGCTGGAATACTTCCTGCGATCATGGAAAAAACACACCCTATTTTTTTACTGTTGAAGTTGAGGATAATGGTTGTCCATATAAAACGGCTATAACGATATTCCAGATTTTTGTCATTCCATTTGAAGGACCTGATAGTATTTCCGGACCAACTAATGTGTGCGAATACGATGATAGTCTTGAATACAAAGTACACGGATTATCAGCGAATTCATTAATAAATTGGACAATTAGTGGAGGAAGTATATTGAGTGGTATAGGCACAAATACCGTAAAGGTAAAATGGGGTAGTGCAGGTGTTGGTACACTAAAAATATACGAAACAAGTCAATATGGTTGTGGGCCTGAGCTTGTTTCAAAATTTGTAAATATTCATCAACTTCCTATAGCAGAAGCTGGAAACAATGTTTTTCTTTGTAGTGGAGATACTATTTTGTTGGGTGATACAAATGCAAATCAAAATCATATTTATTCCTGGCATACAGCTAATAATTTAAGTGATAGCAGCTCTTTTACACCATTGTTTAGCATGCAAAATCAAACAGGCACTCCAATTGTTTTAACATATTATCTTAGTGTGATAACGGCTAACAATTGTGAAGCTTTCGACTCAATCATAATTACCGTTTATCCCCAAGCGCAGCTATCCTCAATTTCCGGCCCACTTAGTCCATGTTTTTTGGGAACATTTCCTTATAAGGTTACAAACACAAGTTCTTCAGCATACTATTGGTCTGTTGAAGGAGGAAGTCAGGTTAGTGGATTAAATACGAACGAAATAGAAATTCACTGGACAGATACTTTTCAGGGGAAGTTGGATGTTTATGAGGTCAACCAATATGGCTGCTATAGCGACACCCAAACAGTAGATGTCGTTATTGTTCGTCCCGATGCTCATATTTTCGGTCCTGCTGTTGTTTGCCCCAATACAGTACATGTCGATTATTGGGTGAAATATAGATCTGGTTCAAATTACAACTGGTTTGTTTCTGGTGGAACACGAGTTGATAATAACGGTAATGGTCCTGCTATTGAAGTCAGTTGGCCCGATTCAGGAATGGCCATGATTAAAGTAGTAGAAACAACATTGGAAGGTTGTATTTCCGATACTGATTATTTCCCTGTATTGATTAGTTATCGATTACAAACCTCAGATATTTCGGGAGACACATTTGTTTGTGCATGGTCGAAAAACGAAGCCTATCAAGTGATGAATGTAAATGGCTCAACCTATGATTGGTGGATAGATGGTGGCTGGATAGTTAATGGAAATGGACGAGCTCTTATTCATTCAGATTGGGGAACAGATGGACTGGGAATGCTGAAGGTATTGGAAACCAGCTATGATTCCATAAATGATAAGTATTGCTATGGAGATACCGTATATCAGCCTGTTGTCATTAATCCATATCCGATAACAACGCCAATTTCAGGACGAAAAGATGTTTGCGAGTTGGATACAGTTGCCTACCATGTAAATGGATTTACGGGTTCGATTTATTACTGGACAATAAGTGATAGTTCAATAGCATTTGATGGACAGGGAAATGATAGCATTGTTGTTTATTGGCAGACACAGGGAGATTATACGCTAAAGGTCGTAGAGCTCACCGTTGATAGTTGCTATGGCGATTTTATGGATACTATAGTTTCTGTTCATCCCAACCCAACAACAAGTGAAATCAGTGGTAATGGTTTTATCTGTTATCCGAATAATAAAAATATACTTTATCAGGTAACTGGCTTTGCTGGATCAACTTTCAATTGGGGGATAATAGGTGGTTATTTTCCTAGCACGAATGGAAATCCGCAGATTGCAGTAGATTGGACAACTGTGAATGTGGGCACTTTAAGTGTGCAGGAAACAACCGAATGGGGCTGTATAGGATCAGTGATTACAAAAAATATTCAGGCTGATTCTTTAGCACCTATCATGGAATTGGTTACTACACGTCCACTAAACGATTTAGATATTCAGGTTTTTTGGGATATGAAAAATGATTTTCATTTTACCAAGAAGGTAGCCTTGTTTAAGAATTCAGTAAAACAAAATAATTGGACTTTTGTTGATTCATTTTCTTCAGTTCAGCGAGATTTTGTTGATCAAATTGTAAAAACTCACGATCTTTCCTATCAGTATAAAGTGGCTGTTGAAAATCTTTGCGGAGAAACTTTTTACAGTTATCCTCATAATTCCATTTTGTTATTGGGTGAAAAAATAAGCGATTTCGATCTCAAATTGAACTGGACTTCCTATGTGAACTGGCCTGAAGATGTAGAACGATATAATATATACCGAAGAGTTAATTCTGAAAGTATGTATAAATTGGTTGAGTCTACTTCAGATACAAGTATCATATTAGAAGCCGGACTTAATGGAATTCACCAGTGTTTTCGGATTGCTGCTGTGAGAAGAGGGAAGGAAACTATCATGTCATGGTCAAATGAAGCCTGTTTTGAATTTGAACCTGTTTTACATGTTCCTAATGCATTTAGCCCTAATTCTGATGGTGTGAATGATTCATTTACTGTTATCAGTGCAAATATTGCAGTTTTTGAAATGTCTATATTTAATAGATGGGGCGAAATGGTGTTTCAAACATTTGATAGATATGATGGATGGGATGGGATGTTTAAAGGAAAACCTGCACCTATCGATGTATATGTAGTGGTCATAAAATATCAGGGAAATACTCCAAAAATGACCTATACAGGTAATATTACTATAATCAAATAAAACAGAACCAATACTTATTGCTTTGGCTCTTCTTTGCTTTTATCTTCTTCCAGTTCAAAATCTTCTGATCCGAAGTCAACCTCTCCATTAAAGTCTTCCATTTTATCATACAAATCAAATTCGTAATCAGGAAGAAGCTCTGTTTTTACATGATCGATGGTCTCCTGAAGGGCAGTCAAAAATTTATTAAAATCTTCTTTGTATAAAAATATTTTATGTTTAATGTAATAATTAGGATGTTTAAAATCACGTTTACTCTCGGTAATCGTCAGATAGTAATCATCGTTTTTAGTGGTTTT
>JABINZ010000149.1 GCA_018698135.1 Bacteroidota bacterium | reverse complement strand
TAGATGGTTAATAAATAGATCTTATAAAAGGGAATCAAGAAAGTTTAAAGTAGACCCAACAAGTTTTAAGTTTTTTAAAAATGCAGCTTCCCTAATTATCTGGACTATTGCAATTGGTGTGGTAATTTATACAGTGCCTAAATTCAAAGCACTGGCTTTAACATTATTTGCAAGTGCAGGTATCATGGTTGTTATTCTGGGCTTGGCAGCACAACAAGCCTTTTCAAATATTATTAGTGGAATATTTATCGTGATATTTAAACCTTTTCGTGTTGATGACTTAATTTCAATTGGAGAAAATCAGAGAGGAAAGGTTGAGGACATTACCTTGCGTCATACTGTAATTAGAAATTTTGAAAACAAAAGTATCATTATCCCAAATTCAATTATTAGTTCAGAAACAGTCATTAATGACACAATTGATGACCCTAAAATTTGCAGGTGGATTGAAGTAGGAATTAGTTATGACAGTGATATTGATTTAGCGATTAAAATTATTCAGGAAGAGTCAATAAAGCATCCATTGTGTATAGATAATCGTTCAAAGGAAGAAAAGAAAAACAATGTTCCTCAAATTGTTGTTAGGCTAATTCAGTTTGGAGATTTTTCAATAGATTTGAAAGCATATGTTTGGACAGATCAGGCATTTCGTGCTTTTGAAATGCATTGTGATATCAATATGTCCATCAAAAAACGATTTGATAAAGAGGGAATTGAAATACCTTTCCCATACAGAACTTTAGTCTTTAAAAAAGATATAGAGGAAAATTCTAAATAACAACAGATGAATTCTCAAACAGCAATTTCTTCGAAAGTTGGTTTACCCCCGGGGCATTGGTTCACATTGGTGAACACAAAAGTGAAAAAAGCAAAATAAGCATTATCGATTTTTTAGATGAGCAATTCGAAGAAAAAATATGTCATGATATTTCTGAATTAGGTGCTTATTTGAGTACTCATACATCAACTTGGATTAATATAGATGGAGTTAGTGATATCAAATCTATTGAAGAAATAGGTGAGTTGTTTGAACTCGATAAAATGTTACTGGAAGATTTGCTAAACACACATCATCGGCCAAAAGTAGAAGAATTTGACAATTGTATTTTCGCCAGTTTCAAAATGATTGGCATCAATCCAAACGCAAATGAATTGGTATCGGAGCAAATTAGTCTTGTTTTAGGTGAAAATTGGATATTGTCGTTTCAGGAAACAGAAGGAGATATATTTGAACCATTCCGAAACCGGATTAGGGAAAGCAAGGCCAATGTTCGAAAAAGGAAAGTGGATTATATATTTTATCGACTTATTGATATTGTGGTTGATAATTACTTTTTTGTCAATGAATTTTTCAACGAACGTATTGAAAATATAGAAATTGAATTGCTTGCTGATTCAAGCAGGCAAATTCATTTTGATATCCAAAGTACGAAGAAGCAATTACTTGCTTTCCGAAGATCATGCATGCCATTACGAGATGTGGTTTATAGCATTCAAAAAGAAAAAAATGGATTGATAAAGGAAACAACATTTAGATATTTGAATGATGTCTATGAACATTTAATTCATCTGCTAGATTCAATTGATACACAAAGAGAATTATTATCGAGCGCACTTGATCTTTTTAATTCCGGTATTAGCAATAGAATGAATCAGGTGATGCAAGTACTAACAATTATTGCTACCATTTTTATACCCTTAACCTTTCTTGCTGGAATTTATGGGATGAACTTTGAGTCAATGCCTGAACTGAGCTGGAAATATGGCTATTTAGGTGTTTGGGTGATTATGATTGCTGTTTTCATCTGCATGTTGTTTTATTTCAAAAAGAAAAAATGGCTTTAAACTAAAAAAATGGACTCTGTATATAACATACTTGAACTTGAATTGGTACATATAGGAAATTATACAATAAAAGTATTTTCTTTAGTTGCCATTGTTGTTATTTTTCTACTAACCAAATTAACACTTTGGCTGATTAAAAAAGCATTATTCAGAAAAAGGAAAAAGGAATTAGTGGATGAGGGAAATGCACTTGCTCTTTTTCAACTAATCAGGTATTTAATTTGGGTTGTTTCTATTGGTATTATACTCCATGTAATTGGACTAAAGCTGACTGTTCTTATTGCTGGTTCTGCTGCATTGCTTGTTGGTGTAGGTTTAGGTTTGCAGCAAACATTTAATGATGTAATTTCTGGGATTATTTTACTGTCAGAACGCTCGATTAAAGTGGGGGATATTCTTGAAATTGATTCAGATATTGTAAAAATTCAAAGTATTGGATTGCGTACGTCAAAAGGACTTAATCGGGATGAAATTTCCATTATTATTCCGAATTCACTGATCACAACAAATAAAGTTATTAATTGGAGTCATCAATCAAAGCATACCCGATTTAAGATAAATATAGGAGTCGCCTATGGAAGTGATGTGGACTTGGTGATTAAAGTGTTGAAAGAAAGTGCTTTAGAGCACAATGAGATTTCGGATAAAAGAATGGTTGACGTTAGGTTTTTGGATTTTGGAGATTCTTCTTTGGATTTTCAATTGCTTTTTTACAGTACTAATATTTTCAGGATCGAAAAAGTGAAAAGTGAAATAAGAAGAATAATAAGTAAGAAATTGATGGAAAATAGGATTACAATTCCATTCCCACAGCTTGATTTACATTTGAAATCGAAAATAACTGGTGATTAGAATAATGAGGCTGTATTAAAAGTCCTTCACAACGTCATTCTCACGCCATGCCTGAGGGCAGGCAGGAAAGTGGGAATCTCTATTTGCTGATTATGAGATTCCTTTTTTCAAAGGAATGACGAAAGAGAAGCAATTGTTAGACTCTTGATACAGCCTCATTTTAAATTTCATTAAATTCTGATCTTCATTGGTTTTACCTTCATCACTTTCATTCGCAAATTTTTTATAAGCTCCTTCCATATCCAAAATCAGATCGGTTTCAATTCCTTCAGCATCGATTAGTTCTAATTCTTAAAAATCAAGGCCATTAATATTTTAAAATTCCATTTTCGACTAAATATTTAACTCACAATAGTAGTTTTGATGCTTATTTCTGAACGATAAAGTGGATCAATAGATTCGTATTGTTACTAAATAATGGATATAGTAAGTATAATTATATTGGCTATCGGCCTTTCCTTCGACTCCTTTGCTGTTTCGATTTGTAGCGGTGTGGCAGTTCGAAAAATCGTATTCGGGAATGCTGTTAAAATTGCACTGTCGATGGCTGTTTTTCAGGCATCTTTTCCACTAATTGGCTGGCTCATTGGGCATGGTGTAAAATCCTATGTAGAAGCTTATGACCATTGGTTTGCATTTTTGCTTTTATTGGTGATGGGAGGAAAAATGATTTACGACTCTATAAGAAAAGAGGATAATTCAGAGAAGTTGAAAAACCTAAAATTTGCAACAATTATTGCTTTATCAATCGCAACAAGCATTGATGCCTTTGTTGTGGGAATTAGTTTTGGATTTATTGAAATAAATATTCTTTTAGCAGCTATAATAATAGGTTCTGTTACTTTCTTTGCTTCAATGATCGGTATTTTGTTTGGGAAAAAATCTTCTGGAAAATTGGGGAAACATGCAAACTTAGCTGGTGGATTGATTTTAATCGGAATTGGTGCAAAAATACTCATTGAGCATACATTACTCCAATAAGTTAATTTATAGTCAAAATAAGAATATTACTATTATTGTAGCTTAATAAATTTGCTTAATGATCGTTTCCGATGACAGTTGATACCCGTAAATATACAGGCGTTCTAATTTCAGTGACTTTCCTATTCCTTATTTGGGGGTTTCTTACCGTAATGAACGATATATTAATTCCCTATTTCAAGGATGTATTTGAGTTGAGTCATTTTAAGTCAATGTTGGTTCAATTTGCTTTTTTCATAGCCTACTTTATAGGTTCCTTGGTTTACTTGCTGATTTCTATTTCATCTGGCGACCCAATTACTAAAATTGGTTATAAAAAAGCAATCATTATCGGCTTATTGATTTCTGCTTTTGGTGCTTTTTTGTTTTATCCAGCTGCACATTATCAGTCATATGCTTTTTTTCTATTAGCCTTGTTTATTTTGGCTTTGGGTTTTACCATGTTACAAATTGCAGCCAATCCGTATGTGGCTATTTTGGGGCCTGAAAAAACTGCTTCAAGTAGGTTGAATTTAGCTCAAGGGTTTAATTCTTTAGGAACTACTTTAGCTCCAGCTATAGGTGGATTTATGATATTTAAGTTTTTTGGAGAACAAAGTACAGGTGCTGACGCAGTGCGTGTTCCTTATCTAATCTTTGGTGCCGTTCTTTTGCTACTTGCACTTTTTATTCGGTTTGCAAAGCTTCCTCAATTTGTCAATAAAGGAATGATTGAGAAAGGAGCAGGTGCATTGAAATATCCTCATCTTGTTTTGGGAATGATTGCCGTTTTTATGTATGTAGGTGGCGAAGTAAGTATTGGCAGTATTATGATTAAGTATCTTGGCCTGAACAAAATTGCTGGTTTATCCGAAATCGAAGCAAGCAAAATTGTTTCTTTATATTGGGGCGGACTAATGATAGGCAGGTTTTTAGGAGCCATATCATTAAGTGATTTCAAAAACCTATTAGTGAAAAGGATAATTATGTTAGGTATACCTGTTCTGGCATTTGTTATCATAACCTATTTGTTTGACTTTAGCATTGCCTGGAAATACCTGGTTCTGATGGCTGTTCAGTTAATTGGATTTACAATTGGCAAATCAATGCCTGCGCGAACATTAACCATATTTGGAATAGCTGTGACACTTCTATTAATAGTAGGGGTTTCAACAAATGGACAAATTGCCATGTGGGCTATTGTAGGTATTGGCTTGTTTAACTCCATTATGTGGTCGAATATATTTACACTGGCAATTAAAGGATTAGGAAAACATACCAGTCAAGGATCGTCATTGCTTGTTATGATGATTTTGGGTGGTGCATTAGTTCCCATGCTTTTGGGTGCTGTTGCCGATGAAGTTGGAGTTCATTACGCCTTGGTGGTTCCTGTTGTCTGTTATCTCTATATCATTTTTTATGGCATTAGAGGTCATAAAATTAAAGTTGTAGCTAAATAATGGAATTAAGCAGACCAAAAATCGAGATTTGCTGTTTTAATGTCCAATCTGTTTTGATTGCTGAAAAAGCAGGAGCAGATAGGGTGGAGCTTTGTGCAAATTATTTGGAAGGAGGGACTACTCCCAGTTTTGCAACAATCAAATTAGCAAAAGAGAGAAGCAATATCGCTATTCATGTAATTGTTCGCCCTCGGGGAGGTGATTTTTATTATTCAGACGTTGAATTTGATGTCGTCAAACAAGATGTGATGATGTGTAAAGAAATGGGAATTGATGGAGTCGTCCTTGGTTTTCTTACGCCTGATGGACATGTTGATATTCAAAAATGCATTGAAATTTCGGAGTTGGCAAGTCCCATGTCAATAAACTTTCATAGAGCTTTTGATAAAGTCCATGATCCATTTATAGCCCTTGAAGACATCATCAATTTGGGCTTTGGCAGAATTCTAAGTTCAGGCTTGAAGCCGAAAGTAACACAGGGAATTGACATCTTAAAAGAATTGCTTGACAAGGCAAATGATCAAATCATCATCATGCCGGGTTCTGGAATCAATGCAAATAATATTGCTAGCATTCACAAAAAATTAAATGCACAGGAATATCATCTTACAGCCAAGAGGTTTATAAGTAGTAAGATGCAATTCAACAATCCTGAGGTTCAGTTTTCAGATCATCCGGAATTAAATGACAATAGTATTATTGAAGCAGATTTAGTCGAAATTCAAAAGGTTATTTCAGCTTTAAGTTAATAATCAAATATGAAAAATTACCTAGTAGTTATAGTTAGTATGCTGGCTTTGTTTTTATCCTCTTGTTCAAACAAGAATCAGGAATTAACAGATTATGTTGATCCATTTATTGGAACCGGAGGCCATGGGCACACCTACCCGGGGGCGACCTTGCCTTTTGGGATGGTTCAGCTAAGTCCTGATACACGATTGACGGGTTGGGATGGTTGTTCTGGATATCATTATTCTGATTCAATTATTTATGGCTTTACGCATACGCATTTGAGTGGGACAGGTTGTTCTGATTATGGAGATATATTATTGATGCCTTATACCGGAGAGCTACTATTTGAAAATGGATCTGATGGGAATAAAGGCTATTCATCTGCTTTTCAAAAGAAAAACGAAAAAGCTGAAGCAGGCTATTATCAGGTTCTTTTGGATGATGATCATATAGATGTTGAATTAACCTGCTCGAAAAGAGTGGGCTTTCATAAATACACTTTTAATGAGGTTGATACAGGACGGATAATATTGGATTTAATTCATCGTGATGTATTAATTGATTCTGAAATCAAAGCATTATCTGCCACAAAAATTGAAGGAGTTCGAAAGTCATCAGCATGGGCCAGAAATCAGCAACTATTTTTTGCCATTGAGTTTTCAAAAGCGTTTTTTAATAACGATATTGAAGTAAGGGTGGATACCACAAAGGGGCATGAATTTAATTTTGGAAATGGATCAAAAGCAGTCTATCAATTTGTACTGGAGAAGGATAAAACAATCATGGTAAAAGTTGGTATTTCAGCTGTCAGTAAAGAAGGTGCATGGAAAAATCTGGAAGAAGAAATTCCTCATTGGGATTTTGAGCAGGTTAAAAATGAAGCTAATGAATCCTGGAATAAAGAGTTAAGTAAAATTGTTGTTGAAGGAGGGACTAAGGAACAAAAAACAATATTCTATACTGCACTTTATCATGCCATGTTAGCCCCTGATTTATTCATGGATGTAGATGGTCAATATTTAGGAAGAGATTTACAAATTCATCAGGCAGATGGTTTTGATTATTACACCACATTTTCGCTTTGGGATACCTATAGAGCTGAGCATCCTTTGTTGACCATTATTGATCAAAAAAGGACGAATGATTTT
>JABINZ010000148.1 GCA_018698135.1 Bacteroidota bacterium | reverse complement strand
CATCGAAATTCTACAAACTTTTCAAAGCTTGGCATTGATTAAAATAGAAACAGGAAAAGGATCAGCTGTTGATGAAATTAGGATAAAAATGGAATTAGCAGATCTTGAAAATAATCTTTTGCTGCTAAAAGATATTTTAGTTACGCAGAAAGTATTGTTTAATAAACTGCTTAATGTTGGTAGTAAAAGAGAAATTGATATAGAAGGCAATTTTGAACTGATTAGATTACACATGGCTAAGGACGTTATTTTCGATTCTATTGTAGCCAGAAATCATCAATTGAAGAAACTTGATTTTCAGTTCTCATCTTTGACCTATCAGGAAATCGTTGCGCAAAAAATGGGAATGCCCTCATTTTCATTGGGTTTGGATTATATAACAGTGGGTAGCGCGGCAGCTTCGTTTTCAGGTGAAGATGCTTTTGTGTTTCCTAAAATAGGGATCAGTATTCCTCTCTATAGAAATAAGTATAAAGCCATGGTGGATGAAGTGATTTATCTTCAAAAAGCAAAAACATTAGAAAAACAAGATAAAGTGAATGTGCTGGAAGGTGTTTTTGAGAATTCCTGGAAAAACTATCAGGATGCAAGTCGAAGGCTTGAGCATTATGGAAGTCAGGGAATATTAGCTAAACAAGCTTTATCAATACTTGAATCAACCTATGCTACACAGGGAGTGAGTTTTGAAGAAATCTTACGAATGGAACGTAAGGTATTAAGCTATCAGCTAGCTCAGATAAAAGCAATATCCGACCAACAAGCGTCTGTTGCATTTATGTATTATTTAATGGGTAACAATTAATTAAAAAATCATGAGAAAAATACTTAATAAAAGAGATCTTATACTAATCGGAATTACATTGTTTTCAGGATTATTTTTAGGATGGATATTCTTTCATAATAGTGGGAGTTCAAAAGCTGTAAGTCATGAACATGCAGAAGAAGCAGAAGCTGGCATTTGGACCTGTTCCATGCATCCGCAAATCAAACAGGATAAACCGGGTTTATGCCCTATTTGTGCAATGGATTTAGTTCTGTTAGAATCAGAAAGTAGTGATGATGAAAATATTTCGCCTGATGAAATTCAAATGTCGGAAGCTTCTATAAAACTAGCAGAGATTCAAACCACGATAGTACAAGCTGGTATTCCTGAAAACAAGGTTTATTTGCTTGGGAAAGTCAAAGCTGACGAACGAAATATTGCTCAGTTAACAGCTCGAATAGGGGGGCGAATTGAAAAATTATTCATTAATTATACGGGTCAGCAAGTAAAAAAGGGTCAAAAACTGGCAACTATTTATTCGCCTGATTTAGTTAATGCCCAAAAAGAGCTCATCGAAGCTTATCAATATAAAGAATCAAATCCTGGTTTTTATAAAGCAATAAAAAGTAAACTTAAATTATGGGATTTGACTGACAAGCAAATTGCCAGTATTGAAGATGCCAGTGAGCCTATATTGTATTTTGAAATTCTTTCTCCGATTAGCGGAACTGTTACTTTACGACATGTTGCTATGGGAGATTATGTCAAGGAAGGTTCTGCCTTATTTGAAGTAACTGATTTGTCAAAAGTTTGGATCATGTTTGATGCATATGAAAGTGATTTGGCCTGGATTCAATTGGGCGATAAAATTGATTTCAATTTGCAATCTCTACCCGGAAATGAATATGCCAGTGAAGTAACATACATTGATCCTTTTATTGATGCTCAAAGTAGAACAGCACAAGTACGTTTAGAGATAGCTAACCCGAAGTTGATATTTAAACCTGAAATGTTTGCCAATGGTATTTTGGAATCAAAATTGGCCAATAATTCAAATGAAATACTAATACCCAAAACAGCCATGTTATGGACTGGAAAAAGAGCTGTGGTATATGTAAAAGTACCAAACCGTAAATCAAATTTTTTTATTTACCGAGAAATTACATTAGGGGCTGAAGCTGGTAACTTTTATGTTGTCAAAAAAGGTCTTTTTGCAGGAGAAGAAATAGCCGTAAATGGTGTGTTTAAGATTGATGCTGCTGCACAATTGGCTGGAAAACCCAGCATGATGAATCCAGCAGGTGGAGCCAGCTCAACTGGCCATGACCATGGGCAAATGACCAAAGATGAAGGAAAGGAGAGTCCGAATGTACAGGATGAACCAAAGGCCAATTTGGAACATGAAATGTTTAAAGTTTCAGGCAATTGTGAAATGTGTAAAAAAACAATTGAAAAAGCAGCACTTGCTTTAAAAGGAGTTAATTCAGCAGTGTGGGATGTAAAGAAAAAAGTAATTCATGTTTCTTTTAATAAGGACAAAGTTGACTTAATCGAAATACATAAAGCAATTGCAGCTTCTGGTTATGATACGGAATTAGAAACAGCCCCCATTGCTTCCTATGAAAAGTTAGCTCCATGTTGTAAGTATACGAAAGATTAGCAACATCAAAATTCAAGTTAATTGATATAAATGGATAAAAACAACTAATTAAGTGCAAAAATGCATAAGATGAAGATGTTTAGAATAACAAAGTAAACTATCTATAAAATTTTATTATAGAATAATCATTAAATCACATCATTTTTTTAACAATTAAATAAAGTAAAATGAAACCCCAACTTAAAATAACCAATATGAAAAAAGTAAAAATAATAGGACTCTTGT
>JABINZ010000147.1 GCA_018698135.1 Bacteroidota bacterium | reverse complement strand
TAGAAATCAAGTACATATACAGGGGGTGCTTTTTGAAAATCATCAATTATAATCCTTTTTTATCTTGATTTAGACATTCTTATCGTTCTGAAATTTATTTAGGACAGGATTGGTTTTGCGGCTTGTTTCAGCAGACTAGTCAAATCTGATTGTGCAGCAATCTGATATTGCTGTTCCAGTTTTTTTGCTTCTTTAAATTGATCAAAAGCCAAGTCGAAAGCGCCATTTTTTAGATTTATGCGACCATTTTGTATCAAAAGTTTATACTGGGCTTCCTTTATCCTATTTTTAAGCTGCTGTGCGTCATTTCCATCAGGAATGTATGCATTGTACTTGCTTTGATAGGCAATTGCTTCATCAATATATTCATCGGCTGCCTGCAAATTATCACTTTGCAAATAACTTTTCGATTCAGTAATTAACGACTGATATTGTCCCCTATGTGCCAGAATTTGATTTTTCACAATAGCATCTGTGCATGGTACTACATATAAATTCTGACAATAAGCTTCCACTTGAGGAATAAGACCCAGTGCTTGCTGAAACTTGGCAGAAGCTATCAAGGATTCAATGTATGATAAATAATCAGCATAAATATCATGAGCCAATTCAGTAGCCATTAAGGCTGTTTCGGGATCTGGAGTCATGCTATGAAATAAGCTTGTGATTTTTTCGGCTGCATCACCAGTTTTGCCTTCGCTAAAATCAATGGAAGCTAGCTGGAATAATGCTGGTGCAAATGAATGGTTGGCATCTAAGGATTGCATTAACAAGGATTTAGCCCGATGACTATCGCCAGCAAGCATGGCTTCCAATGCTCTTCGATAAAAAATTTCATGCAATATGGAATAGGTATAATTGATAGCCTCACGTGCTTGCTTTAATTTTTGATCCAGAAATGAAATTCTGTTGAGTAATTGAATGGGATCATTTGATTGAAGATTCAGGGTGTTCTGCATTTGACTTCTATCAAAATCAAGCAGCATGTCTTCCATTTGCCTTACAGCATTGTTGTTGCGCTCCAGTTGGTCAGGATTATTGGGGTTCATAATTTCCAAATCGCCCAATGCGTTTCTCATTTTAATATCCCATGCATAATAATCATCAATTTGATTCAATCGTTCTTTTAATTCCTGAACGGTATTGTTTTCATAGGAAAAGGATTTTGTTTTTACGATAAAACGATAATTTCGGGCAATCGAGCTATCTGTATGATAAAAAGTAAAACGCTTGCTATCCCCAAAAGAGGTATTATTAATCTGATAAGATTGGATTAGATTGTCTGCTTTTAACAATTCGCCAGTAAAAGCAACATTTGTTGGCAAAAAGTATTCAGAAATATTGAACTGCTTATAAAATAACTCACTTTTTGAAACAAAATCAAGCATGTCAATATCTATCGTAAGTTTTGGTCCTTTTTTGCTCAGTAATATTTTTTGCTGATGCGAAAATGAAAACTCCAGATTATATACACCCTTATTAAGTGCTCGGGCATATTCTGCTAACATTTGATTTATAATCGCTTGATTATGATCAGCGCTCGATTGATATCGAATCAGATAGTTTTCAGTTGTATTTTTTTGATAAATAATCAGGTCTTGTGCCTGGATAGTCAACGTTATCAGGCAAAGCAGCAGCAGTGTAAGTTTTCTCATATTCTAAAGCATTCGAATTTGTGAGAAACGAAAGTACTAATTATTGCGCTTTTGAGTTGAAAATTTGCTACTTAATTCAGAATAATATTGAAGGTAACTCCGTTAATGCTGATGGTTGCTTCATCATCTCGTGTGCCATCACCATAATCTATAATACGCGTATATTTATTATCAGGCGTAAGTTCCAGAATTCCACTGACTATGTGCTTATAGCCAATTTCCTTTCGTAATGCTCTGGTAATATCTATTATGTAAGCTGAGCCAGTAGATGTTGTTCCACTTCCATTTCCATCAATCAAATACACATCATCCCACCAAATCAGTGTAGAATCGCCTTCAATCCATGTACTTGTTCGATCTGATTTCCAGCGAATAGAATCCCCATTGGGCTTAAACACTTTTGCATCGACCTCAACTGAAAAAGACAAAAAACCATTTTGATTATGACCATTATTGCTAACAGTTTTCAAACCTGTTACTTCATAATCATTCACAAAATATTGATCAAATGTGTGCGTAACAATACTGCCAGAATCTTTATAGGCAGCTGTGAAACTTAATACTATTTTCCCACGTCTGAATCGATTATCAGCACATAAACAATTCGCAGTGCCAAAATCCACCACAATAGTTTTAGGTGAAGTGGTCAAATTCAGTGTAATGCTTGCACAATTACTTAATATGCTTTCGCCTGATTCAGGAATATAGGTAGTTAGTTTGCCTTCAACTGACTGATCGGCAATATTTTGTTCATCAGCAAAAATAGCTTCAACAAGGGCATAGTCCGATGCAAATGAAGTGTCATCATCCATTGTATCCAGTTTTGCACAGGAGGAAGCCCCAACTGCAATAGCTACAACAAGAATCAGAAAAATAAGATTAGAATAACCGGTTTTCATGAAATTAAATTTATGCTATTAAAGCGATGATTAACAAAACTGTATAGTACGAAATTAATGACTTAAATCTTCATATTTATATTAGTTGTCCACTTTTTAGACAAAAAATAATCCCAAATGGTTTTATTTGGGATTATACATCTTAATTAGGTTAGGAATTACAATTTATAATCCTTGTAACGTCAAGTTTTTCGGATGCTTTACAGAATATTGAAAGCGAATTGTTTTGCTTTCATTTGGAGCGAGATCCATTTTCCAGGATAATTTCCCATATTTCTCTAAATATTCTGCTCCGCCTTTATCAATTAGCTCAACTACATAATCTTTGTTGTTACTAATAGGAATTTGATCCAACACATCGATGCTGATTTTTGTTCCCTTTGTATTCCTGATTTTTATTTCATAAGTCATCATATGCTTTATGTTTCCCATCAACGAACTGGTCTTGCATTCACTGAAAACTTTTTGTCTATCAACAATAATTTTCTCATCACGACCAAAAGAAAGCAAAAGTGTATCGACAGTGATGTTGGGATTAATGTAACTCTGACCGATATAGGTATTATCGAGGAAAATATTGGCATATGCAGCCAAGAGGTTCAGTTTTCCCCAATCGGTCAGTTTAGCTAATAAAAATGCTCCCTTATCCATAATAGGTACAGTATGATATTCATAATCAGCAGGTACATCATAATCACTCATGGTAACCAAATGGGCTTTTCCATCAGCTGGTATATTGTATTCCTGATCTACCCTGAACTCCATATTGGTTATGGTTTCAACCATTTCCATCGGAGCATAAAATGCATCTTCTTTTTTCTTTTCATACTCACCTGATCGTTTTATATCCAACCCTTTCACCAAAGCTGTATTAGCGTAAACTGATTGATCATACACTACAGCTGTAACATATGGTGTTAAATACCTGGGGTTTAAAATTGGCCGGCTATTATTCGTGTTTGGATTCCCGGTATTTATGGTCAGTTTTACATTTTTCCAGTTTACACCTGTGTTTTGCACCACATTGGCTTTGTAAACGATCTTCACATTTTTATCTAATCCTTCTGAAAAGATATCATAAATGGGTGTCCAGCTAACCCCGGTAACCACATAGGATAACTCAAAATTGGCTGTTTTACTACTATTTGAAGTAATCTCAACGGTAATCATTCCAACCGGAGTGCTTTTGTTTACATTCATTTGTCCCATCTGGTTTTGAATGCGGCTTCGTATTTCTTTGAGTTTGCTCTCCTTTCTGTTTAATCCAAGGTATTCTTTTTTAATAGCTTTTACTCGTGTCGAATAATAGCTAGCTAGTGCTTTCAATTCATCAACAGAAACACTTTCTTGCGTAGAGCCTAGTTTAATATTTTGATTGAGGAGGTTTTCTTCTGCCGCCAAAACTCTCTTTTGTTCAGCTAACCAGCTTATATCCTCGTTTAACAATTCTACTGAGTCAGATAATACTTTATACTCTTTGCCAATTTCCTTGTCTTTCAGATAGTTAATACCATAGCTTACCGACAAAAGTTTAACACCGGGACTCATTTTAACCTGAATGCTTTGTGCTTGTATGACAGTTTCAAGATCTGTAAAAATGATTTTGTTAATGCCAGTCGACACAGTAGTAGTTGCTGTACGTGTAATTTTTCCATTTTGCCGATATACGGTTGCTTTTGTCATTTCACTTTTAACTTGTTTATCTGCTGCACTAGCAGTCATAATAATGACAAACAATACCAATAAGCTGATTATTTTCTTCATGATTCTATTATTTTTTTGGGATTCAAAAAATTCATCCTGTAGATGCCTTTTCATTCATTTTCCATAAATACCTTAATTATTTTGTATAACACTTTCAAGAACTTTAGCCATTAATGCTCGAATCTCGGATGAATTTCCATTGTAGTTGTTTACTATGAAAGCAAAAATCAGTTCATTTCCACTTTTACACTCTATATAGCCTGCATAGCTTTTAATCCGGTTCATCGAGCCACTTTTTGCATGAATTTTTCCTTTAGCGGTTGCAGAAGTAGCAAACTTTCTGAGCGTACCAGAAACACCTGAAACGGGTAGTGATTCGAAATACAATTGTCCATTTACTTTTGATTTACGCATTAAATATAACAAATGAACCAGTTGTTTGCTTGTTAACGTATTACTTCTCGACAAGCCACTACCATCACCTACAAACATTCCATCAGTATTCAAACCTCTTGAATTCCAATATTTTATAATAGCAGCTGAGCCAACTGAAGTTGAACCTAAGCCAGTTTGTGCATGGGCTATATGACTGATTAAATGTTCTGCATACAAATTATTGCTTCTGAGGTTGGTACGAGTAACAATCTGGGACAGATTTGGCGAAATGATGGACGTAATGGGATATCGTTTTTTATCGAGTTTTACATTTTCGGAATGTAGTTGTCGCATACTACTTGCTTTGCCACTAATTTTTACGCCTGCTTCCTCGAGTTCTCTTTTTAAATACCATGCAGCCAAATAAGGAGGATCAGGAATAGAACCTTCAATTGTAATTTCGCTTTTGTTTTTAGGTATTTTCCCTTTTACAATGCGGTAATTTGAATAATAGCTCCCAATCAGATCAAGATATTGCGATCCATCCTGACTATAATGCAAATGATTTTCAACATAAAAATCGGGTATAAATGGTTTGATGTCCTGATAAGGAACCAAATATTTCCCTACTGCTTCTGGCTGAATAGACAACGTATAGGTGTTTTCAAAAATGGATAAACCAGAAGCTGCGCTTCCGTAATAGGCAGGAATGTCTATCCAGTTCCAGCCATCAGGAGTTATGTCGGTATCAAAAACCAGTTCATCGGCTATAATATCTCCATTTATCACATGAATACCCATATCCTTAATTGCCTTTGCCCAGGCTTCTAAAAAATAGGGTTGATAATATCGATGGTTATATGCTTTCGATCCCAAACAAGGATCTCCCCCACCTTTAATAAAAATATTTCCATTTAAAACACCATATTCTGTATCAAAATTGCCACTATATTCAATCCAAGTTGAAAAGGATGTATCTGATCCTAAAACTTCCAAGGCAGTGGCGGTAGTAAATAACTTCATGGTTGAAGCTGGTATTAGTGCCTTATCTGAATTGTAATCACTAATTATATCCTGATTTGAAGGATCAATCAACAAAAAACCAATACTGGCATTTTGCATAGATAGCTCATTAGCAAAGCTATTAATGGCCAGGTCAGTCGCAGCATTATAATTAATTTGCAAACTATCAAAAGAATGATTCTGGTATTTTGAATATAAAAGAGCTTGCTGTTTGCCAACGCACGAATTAACCAAACTCAAAAATGAGAAAAGCAGAATTAAACTTACTATTGCTATTTTCTTCATCATATTAAATTGTATTTCAAAATTAGCAATCTATAAATTGTTTTTTCATTATAGTAATCCACGATTATGAATATTTTCTATTCAGTAATAATGATTTCAAGAACTACTCAGAATCTCCCCATAAATTTTTACTTTCGTATACTAAATTTTTGACATATAAATTTATTTCAATTTGCTCAAACAATAAAACAATCGAAATACATGTCTTTTCTAGAATTAGCAAAAAAAAGATACTCTTGCAGAGATTATCTGAACAAAGAAGTTGAGGTAGACAAATTAAAATCAGTATTGGAAGCTGGGCGTATTGCTCCTTCAGCTGCTAACCGGCAACCTTGGATTTTTATAGTCATACGAAATCCTGAAATTCGTAAAATGCTGCACGATACATATAAAAGAGATTGGTTTACCAACGCCCCAGTCATTATCGTTGCTTGTGGAAATCATGAACAAAGTTGGGTGAGAACCAGTGATTCAAAAGATCATTGCGATGTGGATATCTCTATTGCATTGGATCACATGACATTAGCCGCCACAGAAGTTGGATTAGCTAGCTGCTGGATTTGTGCTTTTGATGCAAAAATGTGTCACGAATTATTGGAATTACCAGCTCATATTGAGCCCATTGCCTTACTTCCAATGGGTTATCCTGTTGATGAGGCAGATACTGAAAGACATATCAGGCAAAGAAAAGCATTTGAAGATGTTGTGTTTTGGGAGAGGTATCCTTGACAAAACTGCATTGCCTTCCGAAGCGTAGCAAAGGGAGGATAATACTGCTTTGCCATCCGATACAACAGAGGTAGATTGAATAAAAAATTAAAGTTGAATTGATCACAAAAGTCAAAGTAAAAAAGCAAAATCATGAAGTATTTCATCTATATCATTCTCATTTTCATTGCCTTTTCATCTTGCAAACGGGTTAAAGAAAAAGCAAAAAATGCCATTAACGAAAGTGGTGAAATAGTGGGTAAAACAGCCGGTGAGTTTGGGAAAGGAATTAGTGAAGGAGTTGAAGAAACATTTAAAATTGATCTGGAGCTTTCAGATCAATTGGTTGCAAAAGGATTGGAAAGCGGAAAAATAAGCTTGGCAAACGACAGTATTGGAACTGATAATATATTAGTCGTTTATTTAATCTCTAATCAGGATTTTGAACAAACAATTCATGCCAAAGTATTTGATCAGGATGGACTAGAAATGGGCAGAAGCCAAATTGATGTTGCGTTACAAACAGGTGATGCAGCCTATTATGAATTTGTATTTGCCAAGCGTACAAATATTGACCGCAGCAGCAAAATTATGTTAGAATAAAAAAAGCCGGCACCTATTGGAACCGGCTAACACTAAAAGAAACAATTATCAAATCACACCGATTTATTCTGGCTTATCGAAGTGCTTAATTAGACGAAAGAAATAATAAAACCTTACAAATAATAAAATAATTGAATATCCGCAATTGTCCCTATGATGTAAAAATTGCCACAGATTCCACTGATTTGTTTTCATGAGACAAGTGAGATTTCTGCGAATCAGTGGCCTAAACATGAATAGTATTACGGTAAATATGTTTGTGGTATAATAAAAGATATAAGTTAAAATAATTTGAAGAAATGAAAATAATTGTATTGGGTTCAGGGCTGGTGGGAGCTCCTATGGCCATGGATTTGGCCAAAGATCATCAATTTCAAGTAAGCATTGCAGATAAAAGTCAATCGCAACTTGACAGAGTTCCTACAGATTTTCCAATTCAAAAATGGGTAAGGGATCTATCAGATACAAATCAATTGAAAGAACTAGTAAAGGATTTTGATTTGGTTTTGAATGCAGTCCCTGGTTTTATGGGGTTTCAAACACTTAAATCTATTATAGAGGTTGGAAAAGATGTCGTAGATATTTCCTTTTTTCCTGAAGATCCTTTCCAATTGCATCAATTGGCTTTAGAAAAAAATGTAATTGCCATCATGGATTGTGGTGTAGCTCCCGGAATGAGTTACATACTAGCCGCTTATGCAGCAAAAAAAATGGATAAATGCGAAAGAATTGCCATTTATGTTGGTGGATTACCAAAAATCCGAATACAACCTTTCGAATACAAAGCGGTCTTCTCTCCTATTGATGTAATTGAAGAATACACACGGCCCTCGCGTTTTAAGCAAAACAATGAAATTGTCATTAAACCTGCTCTTTCTGATTTAGAATCGATGGATTTTGATGGAATAGGCACGCTTGAAGCATTTAATAGCGATGGTTTGCGGTCCTTACTTCAAACGATTGATTGTCCTGATATGATCGAAAAAACATTGCGCTATCCTGGTCATGTTGACAAAATGAAGTTTTTGAGAGAAATGGGTTTATTCAGTGAAAATGTAATTGATGTAAACGGTGTTTCTATCCGACCGATTGACTTAACTGCTAAGTTGATGTTTCCTATGTGGGAATTGAAAGCTGGAGAAGAAGATCTGACTGTGATGAAAATCATTGTATCAGGCCAAATTGGAGGTAAAACAAAAACCTATACCTATTATTTATTTGATTCGTTCGATACAACTACCCAGGTTCATTCAATGGCACGAACAACAGGCTATACAGCTACTATGGCTGTGCGAATGCTTGCTGCCAGCTTGTATAGTAAAAGAGGAATAAGTCCACCTGAATATATAGGAGACTATCCCGAATGTGTTCAGTTTTTACTCGATGGATTAAAAGAAAGGAATGTGGTTTATAGGGAGAGTATTCGTGAAGAATAGTATTGGGAATGGAGAAATTGTAAAACTGAGAAATTGTAAAATTGCAGTATTACTATTTATTGGTAATTAAAATAGAAATAATGATAAAAATATTTCACAATAACAGATGTAAAAAAAGTCGTGAAGGACTTGAATTCTTGAAAAGCAAAACAAGTGATTTCGAAATTGTTGATTATTTGAACAATCCTCCAAATGCTGATGAGATGAAAACGGTATTAAACCAGCTTGGAATGACTGCTTTGGAAATGGTCAGGAAAAATGAAGACATTTGGAAACAAAAATTCAAAGGCAAGGAAATGAGCGAAGAAGAGATCATAAATGCCATGATTAAAAACCCAAAGCTTATTGAAAGACCCATTATTATAAAAGATGGAAAAGCAGTTCTTGCGCGTCCTGTAGAGAATATTGAGAAATTGTTTTAGGATTTTCCGCACCCTCAGGGTCTCCACTAACGGAAACAAACAGCCTAAATTTGTAAATCTATATCAGGATTAAGCAAAAAACTGTAAACTTATTTTAGGACGATACAATGCAAGACATCAGAGTCCTCTTCGAGAGACTCTGATGAGACAAAAGCAGGGTTTATCTATTGTTCGTCCCCTCAGTGTCTCCACTTACGATAACTCATCACCTTCGTCACAAGAAAATGTGTGACACTGAGATGTAGAATATACTACTTGGGCATCAGCGTCATCTTCGAGAGACGCTGATGAGAATAAAAGCGGGAATCTCCAAATTGTGAATATGAGATTCCCATTTTCATGGGAATGACGCCATTGAGGAATTTTTCGTACACTCAGTGTCTCCACTAACGATAACTCAGCGCCTTTGTTAAAAGAAAATGTGTGACACTGAGATGTAGAACAGAATACTTTGGCAGCAGCGTCCTCTTCGAGAGATGAAGCTGAGAATAAACAATAAACCCCACTCGAAAGCAGGGTTTAACTATTGTAATTTGTGTCTTATCTTACGATAAATTTTTTGGATAATGGCTGACCAGCTACAGTCATGTTCACGATATAAACCCCGGGAGTAAAGTCTCCAAGACTAATAATATTTTTTCTGGAATTAATATCAACAGTTTGCATTTTTTGTCCGACAGAATTGAATATATTTACTTGATTTCCATCGACATGAACACCATTTGTTTTTATAATCAAATTATTGGGTCCGCTAAATACCTGGATGGCTTTTGTTGGATCGTCTAAAACAGATGAACTTTTAACACCAGCCCAAATCTGTGTTTCAGGTGAGCTTTCGTAAGCATAATCCTTAATAATAAAAGCTGTTCCATTGGATGTAATATCCAGTCTTGCCCAACCATAATGCCATTTACCATTGATGCTTATTCGCAATCCTAAATATTTATCAGTTGCATTTTGCCAGTCGCCACCTTTGAAATTATAACTTCCATAAACACCATTGTAGTACATCATTCCATACGAACTATTGAACCAAATTTGTCCATTTTCCTCAATATCGTCATTGGCATCCAGCATTGCAGGATAAAACGATATGTCGGAATAAGTAGAGCTTACAATGGTATCACCTAAAACTTCATTATTATTTAATGCCTGTAAACCAATTAAATTAAGAAATGAAGTAGATCCATAGCTATATGCTATATGAATCACATTGAAGTCTCCAACTGCATCCTGATTCAAATCAATCATATATGAACTATCACTTAACATGACATCAGGATTAACATCGGTATAGACGATTTGCGCATTTGAAACGGAAGTGGCAGCCACCACTCCTGCTGCTATGGCTGAATAGGTTTTAAGTTTAGATTCCAAAGATGATTGTGTAAACTTTTCTTTTTTCATAGAACTTGTATTAATGAAATGTAAAATTACAATTTGGAGCAGGGAGTTTCCTAATTATTTCTATGGTGTTTTTCCACATTCGAAATAGAAATAAGACCATAAAATAGTCTTAATTGCTTATAACAATCTTTTTATAATACTGATTGTCTGGCGTTAATAATAGCATAATATAAACACCATTGCTTAAGCTATGTGGAATTTCCTCATTTGATGAAATCTCCTTACGCTCTAATTGAAGTTGACCATCCACACTAAAAACCTGCAATTGGCTTCCAGAAGGAATAAGAAAATCAGTTGATAGGACTAATTTATTATCTGAATTATACGGATTAAAAGCATTGTATTTATCTGCTAAAATGGAAACTTTACTACTTAATTTAAACTGATCAGAAGGTTCTGACAATACATTTTTAGAAGCAAAAACACCATCTGCAATGCTCATAATATAAACATGATAATTCGTATTGTCTTTAATTAAATCACCATCCGTATCTTTTAAACTAGCGTCCAGTACTTTTTCGATATCACTTCCGGTTTTGTCGACATTAATGAATTTTGCAGGGCCACAAGCTTTGGCCACATCGATTGTAAAGCTATTCACTTTCTCTGTTTTGATCACAAATATGCGATACTGGCTAACTTTACTCTCATCAGAAGCCATAGCAAAATTAACCTGTACATCACTCCCATTGTTATGATCGCTAATATCGATTGCAGTAGGTTTGCCAGCTTCAGAGGAAGGAACATGCAATACTACATATTTCTGATTAGTTGACAAGATAGGTTCAGTGGCGTTAACACCATCGGGAACACTCAACACATAGGCTTTGTAATAAACACCATTCTTAATCAGATCACCATTTTTATCTTTAGCATTTGTTGGTAGAGTCGTCATAATATCGTTACCCGTTTTTGCAACTGTAGTGTAATAATCTGATGACAATGTCATGGCCAAAGCAGGACTTAATTGTATGGTATCAGTGGTTTTTACAAGGATTATACGGTATTCATTGACTTTTGTTTCATCAATGGCTTTTCTGAAACTTATTTGCATATCGGACGGATCGCCTTGATCGGCAACATCTACTGCCGTTAGTTCGCTAATACCGTAGGTTGTTAAAGCTTCGCCACAGATAATGGCATGTCCGGAACGAAATTCAAAAGCATAATCTTTCACAATAAATTTCTTCGCATCAACATCTACATCCAGGCGTGCCCATCCGAAGTATGAATTTCCGTTCAAAATTATTTTGATTCCTACATACTTATCCTCTACGCCTATCCAATTTCCATAATCGTTATTGCTTTGCCAATTCATGGTGCCATAATCTCTATCATGCCAATTTGGATTATTACCATCAATACTAGCACCCTGATCTAAAGCAAAAGGGTAAAAATAATAACCATAGGTGTTACCCAATACTTCTACACTATCGCCCAATTGCATATTTACAAACTGTCCATTATCATGAAATCCGGAAAAAACCCGTAAATCGTGGAATTTATCTTCGTTTATATCAAAAATATATTCTGCAGTATCTGTTTTTTGAACATCTTCATACAAATCAGTATAAAGAACTTGTGCATCAGATGCTAGCGGATTAGCCATAACACCAACTGCGATTACGGAATAAGCTGCTAATTGAATATCGAGTGATTGTTTTCTGTTTTTGGATTTCATGATCATGTTTTTTTTAACAGGGATTAGTATATTTTAAATCGCTTTTGTAACCATTTTAGGTAAGAAAATATAACTGATAATAAAATGTCACTTCAAACGAAAGCACATTCCTTCAATTTTGCATCCTATCCTTGCTATGCCTTTTTATTGCGATATAAATCAGGATCAACAGCTTTAATGGCATTTTCCATATCGAGCTGATAATTTAAAAACTCATTTACCTTTTCAATTTCTTCGAATGGATTGGCAATAATGTCTGTATAATTCATGTATAAAAGTTCCACATTGGGTTCTTTTTTTTGCCAAACATCAACTTTTTTCAATTCGTTTTCAAAAGCCGTAGCAATGGCTACAGGAAAAGCATCATCTTTTTTACCTAGCATTTTTTGTTGAGAAGCAACAACTTCATAAATGTCTCTTTGCATAAAAACAATTTTAAAGTCGATATTATTTGGTAAAAACTTCAATAAATGAGCAATTACTTTAATCACTTTTCCATCAGCCTCAGGGAGCCAGTCATTTTTTTGAGTAAGTTTTTTCACTTTCTCCAATTCATAATATCCCTTTGGATTATTATCATCGGCTTTTCGTGCCTCATCAGTTAAAATAGTTAACCCACCTGCATCCAAAATTTGCATCATCATGGAGGTACCTGATCTTGGCAATCCTGATACAATAATTACTGTTCCCTTCATTTGTTCTACTAATATTTTATCATGAAAAGATGCTTTTGCTTCATCTTTCAATTTATCTCTATAAATTTTTACCAACCAGCGTCTGGCTTTGTTGAGTCGTGGCATCATACTTAATGCTACTTCAAATGCCTGTGATGACTCCACATATTTTTCAAGCATAAACAAAGCCTCACCCAAATGATAATGAGCAGGTGGAAAATGATACATCAGGCCAATCGCATTAAGTGCTTCATGTGCAGCTTGCTCATATTTCCCTTGTCGTAAATAACTAATACCAAGGCCATGATAGGCGGCAGCATTACCATCATCAATATCCAATGCTTTTAAAAATGCCCCTTCAGCATCTTTGTATCTTCTGGTCTGTAAATATATTTTTCCTAGTTCAAGATGCAATCCGGGTAAACGTGGATTGGCCTTTTCCGCTTCCTTGAATAGTTTTAATGCTTTATGTGGTTTGTTTTTGTAGGTATTCAATAAACCTTCCAGTAAATCGAGGCTTGGTACGGGCTGATCTTTTAATTGTTTAAGGTTCTCAATAATTTTGGTAGCTGCTGCTACTTGCTTGGTTTGTAAATACCAGTTAGCTAAATCCAGATTATAGCGAAGATCCTCTGAGTTTTTTGCAAAAAGCTCTTCAACCAATTGTATGGCTTTATCGTATTTACCCGCACTCGCGTGAACCTTCGCTAAATTATAGTGTGCTTCGTTGGTTACGTTTTCCATGGCCTTGTTTTTATCAGGTCCAGGATCTTCCATATAACCAAGTTCTACCAATTGCTTCAAAGCCTCAGCAGATTCGTAAGTATCCTCCTTAATATGATCAGGATGATTGCCAAAATTACCTTCTTCTTTTTCCCAGCTTTCAATGTATTCTGGAAGTTTAGGTTCTTCAAATGCATTCAGCAATACTTTTCCATCCATATCTTTTCCCAAAGGCAAGTCATAAATAGATAAAATTGTTGGTGTAATATCCAATAAAGAAGCACCATAAATTCTCTCATCCTTCCGAATACCGGGTCCGGCCATGCATATGATACCATAGGGTCTGTGCTCTAAGGCAGGAGCTGCAGGTAATTTGGGTAATGACAATGGTCTCAAATGATCGGAATGAAAACCATGATCAGAAATAAGAATGACTGTTGTGTCATCTCCAGCCAAATCCATCATTCTTTCCAGCATCATATCATGATAGATATATCCCCCATCTATAACATCTTTGTAATGATTGAATAAATCATCAGGAATACCTTTGAGTTGGGGTGCTCTGAATTTCATAAACCCATGGCCATAATGATCGATAGCATCGAAATAAACAGCCATGAAATCCCATTCTGTATTTTCCATCAACCAAGTAGCTGATGCCTGAACACTTGCTGCATCTGCTGTAATTTTAGCAACAGATGATAAACGTTTGTCTTTATCCTGATCAATATCTGCTGCATTAGGTACAAATGGCAAAATATGAGCTGCTGTCAGTTCTCCGGGATGCACCCGATACTTCTTGAGTGTTTTAATCATTTCCTCAGGATGTATGGTTCCCTTTTGCATGGGCCAAGGCTTTCCATAAGGTTTTCCGGCCGTTTTATAGAAATTCGAAACAACAACTCCATCAATTGGTTCTGCAGGATGACTAGGCCACCAGCTAACCACATTGGATTTTAATCCTTTGCTGTTGAGAATATTCCAAATAGCATGTACTTTTCGCGAAGTGACATTAATGGGTCTAACACCTCCAACATTAGGTACTGGTTCTGCAAATCCAAGAATACCGTGTTTATCAGCACGCATCCCCGTAGCAATAGAAGTCCATAACATGGGCGAAAGTGGAGGATCGAGTGTGGCTATGTTACCGATTACTCCTCTATTCACCAATTTTTCCAAGGCTGGCATTTTACCAGCATCCATTAAAGGATTGATCACTTTCCAATCAGCAGCATCCCAGCCTATTAATAATACTTTTTGTTTTTTCATCCACTTATTTATTCAGCTCTTTACTTTTCTTAATTTCCTTTCTAATGGCTTCTCTTCTCACTTTTCGCCAAGCTTCCAGACCAACTGCACCTAATGCAAGCAAACCTAAAGAGCCATCAACGGGAATTTCATAAGTTGGATATTCTTTATTTTTCTCTTTCAATTTATTTTCTTTTGTTCGATTTGTTTATTCCTAATTGCTTACAATAATAGGTATTTTAGGAAGGAAAATGGGTTATTTAATCGATGGAAATAAAATTTAACATGCAGCTATTTGATGCATGATATTTGCTTTTATGAAGGACTCAATGAACATGAAAAAATAATTATGGAAAGTAATTCAAAATCAATGGAAGGCAAATTAGCTATGTATTCAGCTGTTGCCCTAGGTGTTTTAGCTGCATCACAAGCACAAGCACAGGTTTATCATACAGATATCAATCCAGATAAAACAATCACTGCTAATGATTCTTTCCTTTTGGATCTGAACAATGACGGGATGATGGATTTCAACCTGAAGGCAGCTCAAATAAATACCACTTCCACTACCTATGGATTAAATATAGTGGCCAATATAGACTATGTAGGGATAGAGCCTATGAATGGTAATGAAATATTGTTACAAAGCAGTTATATCTCATCATCCAACTATCTAAGTGTTGTTGGACTTTTAAACCAGAATGATGAAATTAAAGATGTGAGCGGAGGCTCCTCCTTTTGGTCCGATTCGTATAACATAATGAATGCTAAAGGACTTGTTAAAATAATGATGGGTAGTGTTACCTATGCCTCATACCCCATTGATATGGGATTATTTGATGGTGTTGTAGACAAATTTATTGGTTTACGCCTCAAGCAGGTTGAAAATGGTGACACACTTTCTCGCTATGGTTGGATTCGGGTTGACGTAGCTGCTGATGCTAAAAGTTTTGTTGTGAAAGATTATGGCATGGAAGGTACTCCTGATAAATCCGTTTTTGCTGGAGTAACATCATCTGATTTGGAAGAAAATGCACTGGCAACAAATACAAAGATTTTTGTCAGAAACAGAAATCTTATCATTAAACAATCAGCAATAAAAACCGAGGAATTTGATGTTCGTGTTGTGGATATGAATGGTCGGGAAGTAACGAGCAAAAAGATTAGTGCTGCATATGAAAGCCTTGATTTATCTCAAGAAGCAAAAGGTATTTATATCGTTCAAATTATGGCCAATAGCACTAGTTTTCAGAAGAAAGTTATTTTGAAATAATTCACCTTTGATTTTAAATACAGTGTTTAAGGATGCGAAAGAATTCTTTTAAAAGCACCAAAAGTCAAAATATAAATAGCAAATAATACTCAATATTTAAAAACAAAAAACCAAGTTTGTATAAAAATGATATAACGAATTATCATTCTAAGATTTGATTATTGAAGTTTGTTGTTAATTTGTTACTTGAAAATTGATATTTGCGATTTATGTGAGATTTGAGAATTGACGTTTTGTGATTTATTAGGATTTTTTCTAAATGTTCTACGATAAAACGCTAACAACCTAAGGATATCACTCGGTATCCTTTTTTTTATGCTTAATTCAATACAAATCGAACAGGTAAATATATCCTGACACATTCAGGAATACCATACAAGCTGCCTGGCTCCCAATCCGACATTAAACCGATAATGCGTAAAACCTCTTTATTAATATTGGGTGTAATTCCCTTTTTGATTGCTACATCTTGAATGTTTCCATTTTTATTGACAACAAATTCTACGACAACCAGTCCTTGTATGCCATTGTCTCTTTCGAGATCAGGATACTGGATATTCTTCCAAAGGAATTTATTTCGGCCACTGTCACCATCCTTAAATTGAGGTGGATTTTCAAATATTAGCAACAAGGAATCAGCAGTTGGTTTAATAGAGGAGTCTATTTCAAAAGTAGTATTTAACCCGCATGCAGACTTAATTTGAAAGCTATCAGAAAGTGCTGTTAATTCACCTTTTTGGTTCATTCGAAAACTACTTCCATCCTGAACAACAAACGCATTGCCTTTGTAAAAGGAAATTCCTTCTTCAAACCACTCATTACTAATTAATTCGCCAGACAGCTTGATAAAATTGTACTTACAGGTATCATTATCAACAATTCTAAGCATGAAGTAATCATACCTAAACGGGTAAACAAAATCATATTCAAATGAAATGACAACACGCCCACTTTTATCAATTACTCCCCATTTTCCATTTTTAGACACACGAGCATATGATTGATTAAAATCCGCAACCGTATCGAATTCCAAAGGGATGATAATTTCTTCCTTGGCATTTACAAATCCATATTTTGAATTGTTTCGATACCTCGATAAACCCTCTGTTTCCAAAACATAATAATTCATGGTTAAATAGCCCAAGCCCCTTCCATTTTTATCAATACTTGTTATTCGACCATTTATTTTCACTTTTGCATATCCATCCTTAAATGGCCAAGCTTCCTCATAAATAATAGGGATAATTACTTTGCCTCTATTATTTATATAGCCCCAACTGTCTACAAATTTTACAGCAGCGAGTCCTTCGGAGAAGTCTTTTGCCTCTTTATATTTTCCTTTAACTGTTTTTTTTCCATCTTCATTCACAAAAATGTAGTAATCACCTTTGTTTACAGCTTTGTAGTCGATTGAACTCTGACTAAAAGCAGAATTGGAAATGAACAATAATAGAAAAATTGGAATGAAGTTGGAGAAGTGATAATTTGATTTAAGCTTCATTTGAGCATTTATTTATGGTTGAAGAAAGAAAGCAATTTATAATTAATAAGTTTTATTTTGGCTGATAACGTGACTTATCAGCAAAAAAATCCATAATCCATGTTTTATTATTGAATTTAGCTGAATGCATTACTCCAGAAGGAATAAAATAAGAATCACCTTTTTGATAGTTTTTTGTTTTACCATCAATTGTTAAGTCCATATCTCCTTCAAATACATAACCCCACTGAGCTCCATGTTTATGAGCTGCTACTTCTCCTATGGCTTCAATTTCAAAATAGACAATCTGATGATTTTCTGCTTGTGATATCCATGCTTTAACACCTTTGAAAGGGACATCTGCTTCCGGTAAACCCTGAATCAAGGCTGGGTAAAATTTAGTTGTTTCCATCTTACGAATTGAAGATCAAAAATAAGCATTAATGTGCTGAAAATAATAGAGATAGATTATTTCAGCATTCGAAACATAGGTTATTTATAAAAATAAAAGGAATAATTGGTTAAATTAATTTAGGCATTGACATATGAATCGAGCATGAGTAAGGTATTCCTCACATAAGGGGATGATTATCATGTGAGTTCCATCTGACAACTAAAAAAAAATTATAAACAGATGAATTATTTTTAATATATTTGATCATCCCTCCAATGCATAAGAGCTAAAAAAATTATTATGAAAAAATTATTTACACTATATATTCTTGTTTTATTGTCATTTATTTCATTCAATTCATCTGCATATACCTATATCTATTCAGGTAATGTATCGGGAAACTGGACAAGCAGCGGTTCACCATATTATGTTTTTGGAGATATCACTATTGCTGATAATACCACTTTAACCATTGATCCCGGAGTTGAAGTTTATTTTGTTGGGCATTATAAATTAGCGGTTCAGGGAAGACTACTGGCTATTGGACAAGACTCAAATTTTATAAGCATAAAAGCCTATTATATTTCCACTGGTTTTAAAGGCATCCGTTTCGATAATACAGCTTCTACAAATGATAGTTCCAAATTAGTTTATTGCAATATTCTTTATGGAAAAGCCAATGCAGGAACTTTTGAAGAAAAACAAGGTGGAGCTTTATTTGTTAAGGGATTCTCAAAATTACTTGTTCAAAATTGTGTAATTAGTAATAATCTGGCAACCAACTATGGAGGAGCCATATCTTGCCGAACAGGGGCCTCTCCTACTATCAGTAATAATATTATCTGCAACAACCAATCAGGATCAAATGGGGGTGCTATTTATATGTATTCATCCTCCAATCCACTTTTAGTAGGAAACACCATTGTTAATAATTACGCATCATCTTCAGGTGGAGGTATTTATGCAAACGGAACTACACCATATATTACCAATAGCATTATTTATGGTAACGAAGCTGCTTACTCAGCTGATAATCTATACCCATCCACATTAAACATTGTCTATTTTTGTGATATTGAAGGTGGATATTCAAACGGTTATTATAACATTGATGCAGATCCTCTTTTTATATCTCCGTCCTCTTCAACAGGAACTTCTTCCCAAGGATTTAATAGCAATTGGCGATTGCAATCCTCTTCCCCATGTATTGATGAAGGCTATCAGTCTATTTCATTTGGTTTTGATCCATTATATGATTTAGATGGTTATATACGAGTAGATCATGATGACATGGATATGGGTGCCTACGAATACGTCCAAAGCACACAATTCTGTGGTAATATTACAACTAATACGAGCTGGTCGGGACAAATTTTGGTGAATTGTGATGTTACGGTTAACCATGGGGTCACCCTAAGTATAGCTCCAGGAACAAAAGTGCTATTTAATGGGCATCATAAATTTGAAATCAAAGGACGTGTTTTGGCTCAAGGAAGCAAGGATTCCTTTATTATTATGTCAGCCTATTACAAAAATGTTGGATGGAAAGGCATTCGATATAGCGGTGTTTCCTCTTCCAACGATACAACAAAATTTCAATATTGTAAAATAACTTATGGAAAAGCAAATGGCACTTCTTATCCAGATTACTATGGTGGAGGATTCTACATTACTGGAGGAAAAATAATTGTCGAAAACTGTATGATTGCAAATAATTATAGTAGTCGTTATGGTGGAGGAATATATGCAACTAGTTTAAATGGAACTTCTCGCATTTCAAATAACCTGATGGTAAACAATGAAGCGGAATATTATGGTGGAGGAATGTTTTTGTCCAGTTGTTCTGGTATTATTGCCAATAATACGCTTTCAAAAAATCAGGTCAATCTTTATTATGGAGGTGCAGCATACATTTATAATGTTCCGAATGTAATCAATTGTATCTTTTATGATAACTACAGAACGAATGCATCTTCGTATAAAGAATTATATACAGGTGGTTCTACTTCAATAACTTATTCTTGTATAGAGGGAGGATTTTCAGGAACGGGCAATATTAGTTCAGACCCACTTTTCACCTACCCTTCTTATTCATCAGGAATAGATTATGATGGTTTAAGCTACAGAGATTGGTCATTGCAATCGACCTCTCCGTGTATTAATGCAGGAAGTCCTTCTATTACTGGCTTGTATTTACCTACTAATGATTTAGTTGGTAAAGAAAGAGTGTTTAATTCAATAGTTGATATGGGGCCCTATGAAGACAAATCTTTTATTACAGTTTGTGGTAATATTAGTAATAACACAACTTGGGATGCCAATAAAGTAAAGATTACATGCGATGTTACTGTTCAGCCTGGGGTAACACTCACAATTGATCCGGGCGTTATTGTCGAGTTTCAGGGAAATTTTTCTATCCGTGTAAAAGGGAATATATTGGCAG
>JABINZ010000146.1 GCA_018698135.1 Bacteroidota bacterium | reverse complement strand
TTGCTAAATATAAGCAACTCAGTAGCGAAATTAAAAAAATAATTATTGGACAAGATGTTGTTATCCGTTCGGTATTAACATCCGTATTTAGCAAAGGACATTGTTTGCTAATTGGTGTTCCTGGTCTGGCAAAAACACTATTAATTAAAACGATTGCCGATGCACTGGATTTGAAATTTAGTCGAATTCAGTTTACACCGGACCTTATGCCTTCAGATATAACCGGATCTGAAATATTGGATGAAAGCAAACATTTCCGCTTTGTTAAAGGTCCTGTATTTGCCAACATTGTTTTGGCTGATGAAATAAATCGCACGCCTCCTAAAACTCAATCTGCTTTGCTAGAAGCCATGCAGGAAAAGAACGTTACGGTTGCAGGACAATTTCATAAATTACAAGAGCCCTTTTTTGTTTTAGCGACACAAAACCCAATTGAACAGGAAGGTACATATCCATTGCCCGAAGCACAGCTGGATCGTTTTATGTTCAATGTGATATTAGACTACCCGAGTTACGAAGATGAAATAAATATCGTTAAAGAAACCACTTCAGGTAAGAATATCAAAATTAACAAGATCATATCAGCAGAAGAAATTATTTACTTTCAGAATTTATTAGAAAAAATTCCTGTTCCTGATAATGTCATTGAATATGCGGTTAGTTTAGTAAATAAAACCCGACCAAATACCAAACATGCAACACCTAAAATAAATGAATACATTGCCTGGGGAGCAGGTCCAAGAGCATCCCAATATCTAATAATTGGCGCTAAAACAAATGCTGTTCTCAAAGGTAAATACTCGCCTGATATTGAAGACGTACAAGAAGTAGCCTATCAGGTTTTGCGTCATCGTATTGTAAAGAATTATAAAGCAGAAGCAGAAGGTATTCCTGTTGAAGATATTATTAAGGAGTTATTCTAAAAACAATAATTAACTTTATTACTTAATTAAACCTTAGATTTAATATTTACCGACAGAATCACTGCATGAAAATTCTGATCATACAAACAGCTTTTTTAGGAGATGTTATACTAGCAACTGCTTTAGTTGAAAAACTTAAGCAGCAGCATCCCTCTTGCAGTATCGATTTCCTCCTTGCCAAAGGAAATGAAAGTTTACTCGAGAATCACCCTCTACTAAGGAAAATCATTGTTTTTGATAAGAAAAATAAGAAATACAGCAATCTCATTCATATTCTCCAAGAGGTTCGAAGGGAAAAATATTCGCACGTTGTTAATGTACATCGATTTTTAAGCTCCGGATTAATTACCGCTTTTTCAAAGGCAAAGTACAAAATTGGATTTCAAAAAAACCCCTTATCCTCTCTCTTTTCAAAAGCTGTTGATCATCAAATTAATCAGGATTCTCGTTTACATGAAGTTGACAGAAATCAAACATTAATTGAGGAATTGACCGATAGTGTTGCAGCAAAACCAAAGCTTTATCCGTCAATATCCGATTATGAAACAACAACCCATTCAGCTCCTTACATCTGCATAGCACCTGCCTCTATTTGGTTTACAAAACAGTTACCAATTGACAAATGGATAGCATTAATTGATTACTTTGAACCGCAAATGAGAATTTTTCTATTAGGCTCAAAAAACGATCAAGAACTGTGTTTTAATATCCAAAAACAAACTAAGCATAATAATGTAGAAGTAGTGGCAGGTAAATTTTCACTACTCCAATCAGTTGCCTTAATGGAGAAGGCAAAAATGAATTATGTAAACGATTCAGCTCCTCAACACTTAGCATCAGCCATAAATGCCCCGCTAACTGTATTTTTCCTATCAACAATTCCAGCTTTTGGATTTGGCCCTTTGTCAGACCAATCCATTATTATTGAAACCAAGCATACGCTAAGTTGTCGTCCCTGTGGTTTGCATGGAAAAAAAGAATGTCCTGAAAAACATTTTAAATGCTCAGAAATCGAGCTTAATCTTTGAGCACTGTTTAACTATGCTTTACCTCAGCTTATAACTTAAACAGTAAAGCTAAAGAAAGGACGAGAGTTGGGAGTTTTGTTTTACGTTTGAGATTCGAAATTTAATACAACGTTCAAATTAAACTTGATTTTGTTCTCTATATTGTTCGATTACTTTTTCCACTTCATCAATGTTATTTGTTTCCATCAAAGAAGCACGTAATTCGGCAGCACCTTTAAAATTATTGATATAGATTTTGAAAAATCGTTTTTGAATGGCAAAATTCCTGCGTCCTTCCCATGTTTTAGTAAACAAGCTCACATGTCGCCAAAGCACATCTAAGCTTTCCTTGATGGATGGATCCTGAACATTTGCATTGAAAAACCAAGGTGTTTTAAAAATACCACGTCCAATCATCACACCATCCAATTGATGTGTTTCACATTTTGCTAAACCTTCTTCAGCACTCATCACATCTCCATTACCAAAAATAAGAGTTTCGGGAGCAATTTCATTTCTAAGTTGAACTGCTTTTGCAATTTCATTCCAATCGGCCAAGCCTTCCGATTGCATTTTTTGTGTTCTTCCATGCACAGTTAGTGCAGCCAGATTATATTTGAGCAAATGAGAAATCCATTCTTCTGTAATTACTTTGTTTAAACCTATACGGGTTTTTACACTTACAGGTAAACTACTTCCTTCCTGAGTAGCCTGAATAATTTCTCCAGCTAATTCTGGATTGGCAATTAAGGCCGAGCATCCTCCTTGTTTTACTATTTTTTTAATGGGGCAGCCCATATTGATATCAATGCCCTCAAATCCCATGTCAGAAACTATTTTGGCAGACTTAAAATGATTTTCAGGATCGGGTCCCCAAATTTGCGCGACTAATTTCACATTCTTTTCCTGCAGCAAAATTCGCTCGCTATCATTCACTTCCAATCGACTGATTACATTGGGGCGACCTTTTTCATGACACAAACCATTTGTAGAAGTAAATTCTGTAAAAATAACTTGCAGATATTCCGGATCTGATAAGGCTAATACAATTTCCCGAAAAGAGGTGTCAGTTACATCTTCCATAGGAGCAAGTGAAAAAACAGGCTTTTTGATATCTTTCCAGAAATTTGACATTGGAATCTTACTTATTTAAAAAATGCAAAAATACTCATTGAGTTTGGATGCAACAACCAGCATTTTTATAGCTCTCTTGATCAATCCAAAAAAGCTAATATTTTAATCTTTTCTTTATAACAAGGAGAAACAGTACTTTCAAATAGAGATTGAAACTTACTTCTTCTTTTCTGCTGAACGCTTGGATTCTTTGTAACGAAAATATATATACCCACTACTTTCTAATTCATCAGCAAGCTCAATCATAATAAACTCTTGCTCATAAATAGATTCTCCATATTTTTCCTTAATAGGCTTTAGTGGAATAGTAACAATATTCGTTTCACTTAACTTCAGCTCTTGTTCAAACAATACTTCCCCAGTAGATCTATTCCTGAGCTGCATAAACCTTTTGGAATAGGTGTTTTCATTTATTTTATTCTCCCGAAATACAATGGTTTTTTGTTTTTTCTTTAGCAGCGTGCACATTCCTTTTCCTTTAATAAGCTCGTGCTGTGTGGTGCCAGCTCCGGGACTCATGATGGTCCAGCTAGAACCAATATCTTGCCCTTGGCTTGAAAAAAAGATAACAATAAAGAAAAAAAACAATAAGAAGCGTATATTTTTCATAATCAATAATTTAAATTACTCAGGCAACCTTTTGCATAATTTTTGCGTCTAATGGTTAACGCTTTTGTTCAGGAAATATTTTATAAACCTGAATTCCTGAATACGTAAAGGTCTTGATTTATCAAGGCCTTTATTTTTTCTTTCCCATTGTAAAGGACAAGCTTTTATCTCCTTGATTAGTGGGTAAGTAGGTTAAAGCCATAGCCGTTTTTTCCAGATGCCATTCATAGTTTACTACAAATGGTGTTTCAACTGCTTTAGGTTCTCCGTATTTTTTAGTCAATAAGGCAAGAATTGTTTCTTTATCTTTACTATAAAAACCAATATTCACCCCATAAAATACATTCTTCTTAAAAACGTAACTCAAAGTGTGTACTGTAAAGCCTTCAAATTTCATTTCTTGGTTTTTCATCTCATAGGATTTATAACCAGGGATTTTATTATCAGAAGGAACAAGTTTATCTTCCATTTCGGAATAGGGAGTTCCCCATTTGTATCCATTGTAGCTGTTAACTTGAGCAAAAGTGCTGCTTGCGAGAGCAATAAATAGAATAAGTGTAAATAGTTTTTGCATGTTTTTTAGTTTAAGAATATTTTAATTGATGAATTTCTTTTTTCTGATACAAACTTTAAAAAATACAAACCTGAAATTTGGTCCGATAAATCCAAAATCCTCCTATCATTTAATTCCTCGGATCGATAAACCACTTTCCCGTTTATATCATAAACCGAAATTGTATATTTCTCAAATGATGTGGGCTGGATAAATACCAGGCCATTACTAGGATTTGGATAGACTGAAAAGTCATTGAATTCACTGTTTTCAATGGACTGACCATAAACTAATTTACTGACACCATTGCCAGTCCCAAACCAAAAATTGCCATTTTTCGACAAGGACATATCATAAACTGCATCATCCGCCAAACCTGTATTCTTTTTAGCATATTGTTGCCAGCTCGATCCATCAAATTTCATGACTCCTGCTCCTAGTACTGAATAATCT
>JABINZ010000145.1 GCA_018698135.1 Bacteroidota bacterium | reverse complement strand
TATCGAATAATTTGCTTCAGGACTAGGAAGAACAATAATTTCTTTGCTGGCCGTATCTCTACAACCAAAAGCGGTTTCTGCTATTAAAGTTAGCTCGAATGTATCCGGGTTTAAATAAATGTGGTTAACACTATCCAATGTGGATGTATCGCCATCCCCGAGATTCCAGTAGTAATTTACCCCTGACAGGTCTTCAAACCCTGTCAGGGGTTTAAGGAAGAAACTATTCTCGTTTAAGCATTGGGTGGAATCAATTACTCCAATTAATGCATCAGGCATTGGTTTTACATAAGCCTTTTTTGCTATGGATGTTTCGCATCCATAGGAAGAAGTAACAGTCAGTTTTACTTCAAATGTGTCTGCCAATTGATAGGTTTTTACAGGGTTTTGCTGGAATGAACCCGAACTGTCCCCAAAATCCCACTCATAGGTCATAGCTCCATCTACAGCATAAGAGGTATCATAAAAATGAAACTCATTTCCTAACAAGCACTGTGAAGTATCTAATATACTGAAATCTGCATAAGCATAATTACTGATCCTGATTTCCCTTTCAAATGTATCTCTTGTATTATCATAGAAAATAACCGCTTGGATCTTGTAAAGACCAGTATCGGCATAAACATGTTTAGGGAAAAAAAGCCATGAAAAGCTACTATCTCCAAATACCCAATAAACTGAATCAATATTGGTGGTGTCTTTTAAACCATAGGTTGTAGAATCTCCATAACAGCTGCTTTCTATTTTAATATCAGGGAGGTAAAAGTAGGATTGGAGGAAAGTGGGGAGCCCCATTTTTGTTCCACTAACGAAAACTATTGCTGTATCCACATAATTACAGGCAGTTCCTTTAACATTCGGATTGTTTATACATCCAAGAAAAGAGTACATTCGAGCTACATAGATTTTTTTATCCAAACCAGTTTGTAAAGCATAATACCCATGACCCCAAGAATGAGTTTTAAGTGTAATTATAGAATTCTTTATTATACTATCGATTCCTAAGCTTAAATCAATTTGGTTAACACTTTTAGTAGGACTTATAGTTGAGAAATATAGCAGAGCTTCATTAGGTGAGAACTCTACACCATACACCCCTTGAGTACGATTGGATTTTAGTTTGATGCATTTTGATACAATCCCTGTTTTATTATTAAAATCAAATATTTCAAGAATTCCATCATCTTTTATTGCACAAGCCATTTTTTTCCCTGAAGGAGAAAATTTCAACTGGCCAACTGAATTTCCTAAGTTTCCATTGCTGCTTACAGAATGCAAAGAACCAATAGATGAAAGAACAGGAGTTGTATCCAATCCAGAATTTTTTAATAAATAAGCTCTAAAGATTTTGGAATTCCATTCATGCACCATGATCCAGACAGATTTTTTATCACTATGGAAAGTGGCCGCTAATCTTTCTGTCATATTACCACAGATATATTGATTTTTCAAAATGACTTCCCCTTTGCTGTTGTCTCTCGAAATATCCAAAATATGATACCAAAATCCAGGATTAGGTCGACTAGCTCCTGAAACTGTAAAAATATAGTATAGAGTGGGATTCCCAGGTTGCGGTACAATGATAGCTCCTTGCACGCTGGTTCTGCTACTATATAATCCAAAACCATTTTTTAGCGTATCATGGTTTCTGTTCCAAACAGTTTGGCCGTCTGTATAAAACAAAAGGTTGCCGTATTTGTCAGAAATAGTAGCACCGCCATAATTGTATATTAATTTCCCATTTGTCAATACCTTGGGGTGGTTATTCTCAAATTCTAATCCGCAATAATTTCCGAAGTACCAGTTTTTAGCTTCTAATTGAGCAAAAACAATTTTAAAACTGACAAGTAGAAGCAGTAAAGTAAATATAATGCAATATTTAATGTAATGTGTTTTCATAAAATAAAATGGGTTCCGGTTTTTGCCAGAACCCATTTACATAAATTAATTAAATAATACTTTCACGACTTTGGTATTTTGTGATGAGTTTGTTACTTTAATCCCCAACCTGCCGCAAGATTGCATCTTGTGGTCATTATTCAAATGATATTTATTTATAAATTCAGTCAATGATTTCAACATTTATCAAGCCTTTCCCTCCTGAATAATCTATTGCACTACTATATTTATATTCATACGTTTCATCTACAAAACCTTCAGCCACTGGATTATTGTGTAAATAATCTAGTTTTTGTTCCATCTTCGCATTCGTGTTTAGCTCAATTGGCTGGTTGTGTTGTTGCCAGAATTGATATTTTTTATTATTGTTATTTCTTTTACCAGTTCGTTCAAACATCCAGATCATCCATTCTTTTCTGGATTCAGAAGGATTGTTTTTTATAGCATTGATAATTTCTTTAGAACTAAATTTTTTTAAATCCCTGATTATATTCTACATTTTTTCTTCTCTTGTTCCAATAATCATATGTACAGGACTTGTCATTATTACCCAAGCATAAACTTCAAGTCCTTTATTTTTTCTACAATAATTAATGCTGTCAACAATAAAATCTTTATAGGTTGACCTGGAAAAGACATCAAGCCAATATACAGTTGCAAATGATATAAAATATATTTGGCTCTGGTCATGGAACTTGTAGTTTCTGCTCATATTAC
>JABINZ010000144.1 GCA_018698135.1 Bacteroidota bacterium | reverse complement strand
TCTACCAGCTGAGCTACTCCCGCATAGTGCACCGAAGCCTTGGATAAGGTACAAAATGCACCAACCTTGTCAACGATACTAATTTCTTTTGTCAAAGCGAAAATGATTACTAACCAATTCGCTCTAACTTCAAACATTACTGACCAACCACACACAGGTTTCGAAGGTCAATGATCATCTTCGCTAAAGTTAGGATGATCGATGATCATCTACGCCAAGGCTTCGATGATCGATGTGGGGAGAGGAGGATTCGAACCTCCGAAGGCGTACGCCAACAGATTTACAGTCTGCCCCATTTGGCCACTCTGGAATCTCCCCAAACTATTATAAATGAGCCGATGAAGGGATTCGAACCCCCGACCCGCTGATTACAAATCAGCTGCTCTGGCCAACTGAGCTACATCGGCTTATATTCCTTTTCATTACACCAAAGAACCAAAGTGACTTATAGTAAGTCGCCCTAAAAAAGGAGTGCAAAGATAGAAATTATTTATTTTAATATTCAAAATTAATTTGTATTATTTTTGCTTAGCCTTTTTAAGCTGTCTTTTCATGTGATCAACGGCTATTTCCAAGGCTTGTTCAAAGGTATCACCCTTCTCTTTTGACACCAATGTTTGACTCTTGATATTCAGTTTAATTTGAACCTCATTTGCATTTATTCCCTCTCCTTCATTCCTTAAATACACATCAGTATCCAAGATATAAGAATGAAAGTTGCTCAGCTTATTTACCTTGCTTGTTATCAGATCCTTTAAACCTTCTTTAACAGTAATGTTTTTTGCATGAATATCAATTTTCATAATACCATATTTTAATTACCCACGTGGGTGGGATTGTTTAAAAACTTTTTTTAGTGTTTCTATTGTATTGTGTGTGTAAACTTGAGTTGCTGCTAAACTTGCATGTCCTAATAACTCCTTTATTGCATTTATATCGGCTCCCCTGTTGAGCAAATGTGTAGCAAAACTATGACGCAACACATGTGGACTCACATTGGTACGGGCAGCAAATTGATCCAAATATTTTTTCACAACACGATAAACAAGCATAGGATACAAAGGCTCTCCTTTTGTAGTTAGCAACAATTCCTCTTTTGACTCACTATCAGTAATATTCTTTCGATAACTAAGGTACTTATCTATTTGTAGATGCAAAGAATCATTTACAGGAATTATTCGTTCTTTATTTCGTTTTCCAAGAACTTTAATGGAGGATGAAGGCTCATTTACATCTATCGTTTTCAACCCTATTAACTCAGAAAGCCTTATTCCCGTTCCATATAGCATTTCCAAAATCAATTTATCTCTATTTCCGGTATAGTTGTCTTCAAACTCGAAACCATTCAGTACATTTTGAATTTCTTCTTCTTCCAAATACTTTACCAGTCGTTTAGCTTTTTTAGGACCTTTGATGTTGGCAGCCGGATTATTTGCAATTTTCTCTTCCCCCTGAAGATATTTGAAGAAGGAGTTCAGGCTAACAAGTTTGCGATTAACCGTTGTAGGTGAAAGTTGTTTATCCATCAGAGCAACAATCCATGATTTAATCATGTCAGGCTCTACCTTTGGAAGCAAGGTGTTTGGATAATTCTGCAGAAGGTATGCTTCAAACTGATTCAGGTCGCTTAAATAAGAACCAACTGTATGAATAGAGTAACGCTTTTCATATTGTAGCCAGTTACAAAACTCCTGAATCATGTGTTGATCCTTACTGATTTTCTCTGCTTACGTGGTGCTGCTTGTATCTTGCTTTTGCGATTTCAATTTTTCTTTCAAGAGATGGTTTAACAAAAAACCTCCTTGTCCGATATTCCTTCAAGGCGCCACTTTTCTCTAATTTCTTCTTAAAGCGTTTTAACGCTTTGTCGATAGATTCATTGTCACTAATCTGTACAGTTATCATAATAATTTAAAAACTTAATTTTTTTTTCGGACTGCAAAGGTAGGATATTACCTAATTATGAAAAAGTTTTATGAAAAAATTAATCTACTTAGATAGTTTTCGTCATAATTCGCTGTTCAAATTCACACTAGCTCGTCATTGAGGGGCTTAAAAAGGACTCAGCAATAGAATGAATTTTATTCATCTGAGTCCTCAATGAGTGACTCAGATGGGAAGAAAAGTTGTTTTCATTTTTATCTTATTAGATGATGACTTACTAATTCCCAAGTTTCACCGTCATAAGAATCTAATTTTACTAATCCAAAGTTTTTGGATACCCAAAAATATCCACCATAACTTTTAATATGTACTATATTATCATAGGCGCCTGATATTATATTTATCGAATTCGTATCCAAAATTGCAGTTGCTCCAATAGTATCAAACTTCACTGGCCACCAGAAGAAATTTCTTCCTCCAAAATAAATACCCCCATAATTCACAGATAAAATATCTTGCTGGTTTGATTCGTAGTTTATTTTATGTCCTGTTTTTTTCAAATATTCCGATTTATGATATACATCCATATAGTAGCGCTCAATACAATAAGGCTGAAAATATTTGGAGAAAATGAATTGGTTCCAAGTTCTGGTAACAATTGCTGTATCATATATTTCTGCTACTGTATCTATTCGCTTGTAAACCCACCAGCTTCCCTCTTCAAAATACCAATAGTCTAAAAATTCTTGAGATTGAAAGAGAGTATCAGTAAAGCCCGGGTTGGGATTTATAGGTTCTTTGTCACAGTTACTATTCATAAGTAGCACAATACATATGAAAAAAAGAAATGCTATGATTCTGAAAGTTTTTTTCATTTTATGTTTGCAAAGTGTGTATATACACTGATTATCAAAGATTGACTCAGATGTGAAGAATTGTCCTTTTCATTATTTCAATAACTGCACAGTCCCATTATGCACTTCACTTTTCCCATTTGCACCTTTTCCCCTAATCTGATAATAATAGGTTCCCAGTTGGCAAACTTTGTTCTTAAAACTCCCATCCCAACCTTTATTCAAATCATCACTCTCAAACAGCTTCTCCCCCCATCTATTGAAAATCTGCAAATTGTATTCAGAAACAAAAATGCCTTTTGGAAGGAATATATCATTAATGCCATCTCCATTGGGCGTAAAGGAATTTGGAACGAATAAGCGGAGCTCTGTTGGGATACAGACAATGTTTGAAACAGATTGAAGGCTGTCATAGTTGCGGTAGGCGATTACACGGTAGCAGTAATATACTGAGTTTAGTTTTGTCAGGCTGTCGGTGAAACTGCTTACTAGCTGCTCGTTGCTCGTTACTCGTTGGTAAACGAGATCCCGAGTGACCAGTGACGAGGAACCAGCAACCTGCACTGCATAACCCGCAACTCCTTGTGCCCACTCTTCATAAGCCGACCAAACAAGCTTCGGATATGCTTCGCTGGTATCAACTTGTAGCAAAATACTCTTCCCATTATTCGAGTATTCTCCTGTATAATCGCAACTATCTGTAACACTTAGCCTATAATAGTAGCTTTGGATATCTGGATAAACCATATAATCTTCAAAGCTGAATATGGATTGATCTTCTTCTGAAAGATAATCCCACCAGTTCCCATCATCCGATCGTTCAAGGTGATAAGTTTTGGGGATTCCTTCAATTGGTTTTTTCCATTCAACCAAAATGTGCTCATCGTTTTCAACAGTTGCACGTTCGATAATTGGAGCTGATACTTTGCTTTCTAATGTAAAGTATTGTGTTGTGTCGCTAGCACAGCCAAAATCACTGGT
>JABINZ010000143.1 GCA_018698135.1 Bacteroidota bacterium | reverse complement strand
GCAACAACACCTACTACCGAAATTGAAGATAATGGGGCATTGTTTGAAGATCTTTCTGCTCAAGTATATTATTTGCAGGCTACATTTTCCGACTCTGGTCATGTTTACGAAGGCATAGCTGAATTAAATGTGGCAGAGAATTCAACGAATGAAATTGATATCATTACTACATTTTTAGGTAGTTGGCAGGTATTTGTTCGAGAGGGGAATGTTAATGGACCCAATGTTGGTGATGCAAAAGTCGAAATTTTTCTTACTGAAAGTGATCGAACTAACAACAATCCAATGGAGGTTAAATATACGCCAACCACCGGATTTGAGACAAAAGGTGTTCTCTTTGAAAGCTTGCCTTATCAAAAGTATTATCTACGCGGAAGTTATACAAATGCAACAGGATATTGGGTAGGTATTGCTGAAGGTTATGCCGAAAAAGGAAAATCAATAAACAAAGTAATTGTATGTGTTCTTTAAAATGCAGCAATTTATCTTTTAAAATATAAAATTATTCTTATGAAATATTTTCCAACCTTAAAAGTGCTCTTTATTGCATGTTTAGCAAGTTCGTTATTATGTTGCAATGAAATAGTTGACGACCCTAATAACAATAACAATACTCCTGAACCTACTGGTAATTTGCAAATTTTTGTCAGAAAGGATATCGCATCCGGAACTTATATTGGGGGCGCACAAGTTTTTCTATATAAATCAGAAGTCGCCAGAGATGCTAATGATGTTTATAAAACAACAAATACACCTTCAGTTGATATCACAACCAATGGAGCATTATTTAATGAGCTTGTTTTTCAAAAATATTATTTAAAAGCTACATTCAATAACAGCGGCAAGAATTACGAAGGGAAAGGAGATTCTTATTGTCCGGTTAATAAAACTACCTCCTATCATATTGTGTGTACTGAAAAGTAATTATACTTATTGTATTGATTTTTCAAGTGATTTTTATTTAAAATTTTCTTGTAGGTTTGCTATGCTGTGGTGCGTTCAATTTTATTAAATTGAACCATAATAGGGAATCTCGTGAAAATCGGGAACAGTACCCGCTGCTGTAAACTCTAATAACTCAAAGGTAATCCTTTGCCACTGTCCTGCTTGCTATCGGGATGGGAAGGCCACCTGAGAGGGAGTAAGTCAGAAGACCTGCCACTAATTATTATATCTTAATACTTTCGGGTTAAAAGTTAATAGAATTCAGAATTGTTCCGAATTTTTAGCAATTACCGAAAGTTTAAAGCTTTATACTTTTTAGTAAAAATTTTAAACTTTTAAGCATGTCAAAATCACTAATTATTACTCTTGTGTTTTCTCTCACTTTCATGAATTTATTTGCCCAGAAAAAGGATAGTTCAAAGACCTATACAATGGACGAATCCATTATAACAGCAAGTAGGTTTGAACAAAATCCTGACGAAACAGGCAGAAGTATTTCTATTATCAATCAACAACAATTACAACAAGCGGTATACACTAATTTAGGCGAATTATTAGCAGCTGAAGCCGGAATCCAGTTTGTCGGAAATGGTCAAAATTATGGCGCCACACAAAGAATGTTTATCAGAGGATCAAACAGTTATCATGCTATTGTAATGATTGATGGTGTACGAATTAGTGATCCTTCATCAGTTGATAATGGCATTGATTTGACAGAAATTTCCTTAGAAAATGTGGAACGCATAGAAATTGTAAGAGGTTCGCATTCGACCATTTATGGGTCATCGGCTATTGGTGGAGTCATTAATATTATCACGAAAAAAAATGCAATAAATAAACTCAATGCAGATGTCAACTTGAGTGTAGGAAGTTTTGGCGAAAACAGTTGGCTCTCTCAAAATATGTTAAACTTGAATTTTAACCACAAAAGTGGCTTTTATGCAAATGCTGGTTTGGATTACTTAATCGTGAAAGGAATAGATGCAACGCTCGATACCATTACAACTGCTGGTGTTTTCAAAAATCGTGATCAGGATAATAGCAATAAACTGGATTATTCCGCTAAGCTTGGTTATAGGAAAAACAGATTAAATGCATTTGTTTCATACAAAGCAATGAAACATAATACGGATCTTGACAAAGCTGCATTCAGAGATGATGATAATCGAGAAATATACTTCAAACGTGACTTAATTGATTTTGGATTGAATTATAAATTAAATGCAAAACTGAATATTTCCTATTCAGGTGGATATACAATAATGAATAGAACTGATATTGATGATTCTTCTATTGTTGACCTTGCAGGATCCTATGATCATCAATACAATGAGAGTTTTTTTGATGGATCTTTATTCTTAAATGATTTAGTCCTGAAAGCGGATTATGATAAAATTAAGTTTCTCGCAGGAATAGCATATGAAGAAGAAAGTATGAATAATTCAGGCTATATATATAGCTATTCGAATGGCTTTTTATATGAAAATAGATACGATTTGGATAGCCTGAAATTGGCAACTCAAACTAAAAGTGCTTTTGCTCATTTTGAACTCGGAGGAGATTTGGTAAGTGCAGCACTGAAACCATTAAATATTGCTCTGGGATTGCGTTTTTCAAGCCACAGCACTTTCGGAAATGTCATGAACTGGGAAGTGAATCCTAGCTGGAAGCTTTCTTCTTCAAGTCTACTTTATCTTTCCTATTCTACTGGTTTTAATGCCCCCTCTTTATATCGACTTTACTCACCAGATGTCGCCTGGGGAGCAGTTGTAACCAGAGGGAATCCATTACTTAAACCTGAATACTCCAAGTCTTTTGAGTTAGGATTTAAAAAATCACTCGGTGATAAATCAAAATTGAGTGTGGCATTTTTCAACAATAAAATTGACAATGTTATTGAATATGTTTACCTGTGGGATAAGAATGTTGCAATAGATTCCTTAGGAAATGATTGGATGAGAAATGATTATAAAGGAGATACCTACATTAATTTATCTGAGCAGAATATTTACGGAATTGAGTTTTTCATTAGTACCAAACTATCAGAAAAAATAGATTTTTCAGGAAGCTATACTTTTATGAATGCAGTTTCACCGGTATCTTCATTCAGTATCGATACAGCCTCAACACATGGTCATCATGTACAACTATTTGAAAGTGGATTATTTGTTTCTGAAGTGGAAAATACAAAAATTGGATTGGTGAGAAGACCCAGCAGTATTGTTACAATACAAATCAACTGGAGACCGACAGAAAAACTAAAAATTAACTTCAGTTCTCGTTTTGTAGGAACCCGTTATGATGCATTTTACAATCCAGTATTAGGGCCTTATGGGGCACTTGATAATGAATTATTAGCAGGTTATGCATTGGCCAATTTGTCTGCGAGATATGAGCTTAAAAACAATTTAGCTATTGGTTTTAAAATTGAAAACCTATTTGATACTAAATACACTGAAATAAATGGATTCAGTACCAGAGGAAGAGGGTATTATTTTAATGTTAGATATTTGTTGAAGAAGTAATTCTTGAGTCACTAAGGGTGTATGCCTTCTACTAATTTATATTAATGTTTGTGCAATTCCTTATATGCATCCAGTTTCTTATGCTCCCCATCGCACCAGGGCATATCTTTGCTTAGACCACAGCGACAAATGGAAAGAATATCATCCACAATTTCAACTTTACCATCATCATTGATAAACTTGACAAAACCTTCTATTTTGACAGGTCCATGTGGAACAAGTTTAACCTTTACTTCCGGTTGATCATTTTCTCCTCTGACAGGCGGATTGTTCAGTTTATAACTCAACGCACCTGAAGGGCAGCTATCGACTGTTTCTACAATTTCCTGTGTTTTTCCATTTTCCATTTTTATCCAAGGACGTTCTTTTGGGTTAAACACTTCATTCAAACCTTTTACACAATTTGCAGAGTGAATACATTTGTGGGCTTTCCAAATTACTGTGATATCCTTTTTTTTATATTCTTTGATGATTTTCTTTTCCATAATTAGGATTTGTATATGTGATTGCTGTCCTGAGCGTAGTCGAAGGGCAGCACTTATTCGAATTTTACTCCCCACAAAAATAAGCCTAATTTTGCGTGAAATTTGACAGTTAAAAATATTATCATGAGCCAGGAAATTCGTGTTCGATTTGCACCCAGTCCAACAGGTCCACTTCATATTGGAGGTGTTAGAACCGCATTGTATAATTATCTGTTTGCCAAAAAAAATAATGGGAAATTTATTCTACGAATTGAAGACACTGATCAGACTCGTTTTGTTGAAGGGGCTGAGGAATATATTAAGGAATCGTTGCATTGGTTAGGGATGGAATTTGATGAGGGTCCAGAGATTGGTGGACAGCATGAACCATACAGGCAATCTGAGCGAAAAAAGATATACAAACAGTATTCAGATTATTTATTGGAGAATGATAAAGCCTACATTGCATTTGACAGCCCAGATGAATTGAATAAAGTCCGCGAAGAGTTTGAGTCTCGCAAGGAGAAATTTAAATATGATTCAACTACACGAAAGCAAATGATCAATTCTTTAACACTTTCGAAAGAAGATGTTCAGAAAAGAATGAAGGATGGTGATTCCTATGTAATTCGGGTTAAAATTCCAGAAAATGAGGAAATTCGATTAATGGATGTAATTCGAAGTGAAGTTGTTTTTCAAAGCAATGAATTAGATGATAAAGTATTGTTTAAATCGGATGGCTTGCCTACATATCATTTAGCGAATGTTGTTGATGATCATTTAATGAAAATAACCCATGTCATTCGGGGAGAAGAATGGTTGCCTTCAGCTCCATTGCATGTTTTACTGTATCAATTTTTGGGATGGGAGGATAGCATGCCTCAATTTGCCCATATGCCATTAATTTTGAAGCCTACAGGTAAAGGTAAGTTGAGCAAACGTGATGGTGATGCTGGTGGATTCCCTGTATTTCCCTTGGAATGGACTGATCCTGCAAGTGGTGAAATATCATCAAGCTATAAAGAATCTGGATATTTCCCAGAAGCCGTTTGTAATATATTGGCATTACTAGGTTGGAATCCGGGTACTGAGCAAGAAATATTTACTTTAGATGAATTAATCAATCTTTTCTCACTGGATAGAGTAAGTAAGTCAGGAGCAAAATTTGACCCTGAAAAAGCAAAATGGTTCAATCATCACTATATGCAATTGCAAGATATTGATGAATTAAGTCTTGAATTCAATGATTTATTGAATGAAAAAGAAATTGTTGTAGATATTTCATTTGTACAAAGAATAGTTGAATTGGTTCGGGAACGAGCAACTTTTGTTGCAGACATATGGGAACAATCCTGGTTTTTCTTTGTTGCACCTGAGGAATATGATGAAAAAATTGTTAAAAAACGTTGGAAAGAAAACAGCCCGGAAATATTAAAGGAAGTAATTGATTTACTTGGCCAAATAGATGATTTTACGTCCAAAACAATAGAGGATAGAGTGAAATCTTATTTGGAAGAAAAAGAGTTGGGTTTTGGAGCAGTTATGAATGTTTTCCGTCTGTGTCTGGTAGGCTCAGGTATGGGGCCGCATTTATTTGATATTGCTGAAATACTGGGAAAACAAGAAACGATTAATAGAATTGAAAAAGGAATTCAAATGATTCCATAAGGCTGCTCAGGAAGCATTGCAGTTTGTTAGCATGCCTCAATTAAGCACAACAATGAATAGGGATAAAACCTTATTCGTATCGACAAATATATGAAGTGTCTTCCTTAACTTTAACTTTGAATTTTGCATTTGCCTGAACTTTAAATGTTTCAGACTTATAATAG
>JABINZ010000142.1 GCA_018698135.1 Bacteroidota bacterium | reverse complement strand
GTATCATAAAATGCAAACTTTATAATACTAAGATACTGATATCCCTGCATTTTAGACTGGATTAAGATAAATATTTATTAACACTTATTGCTAATTATCAACTTGTTATATGGATTCTTGTGCTTTTTCAGCAGACCCTAATATAAATTTGTAATGAAGATAAAAACAAGAAATATTACTGTGATGAAATCAAGAAAGGCATTATTAATATTGTTTTGCTCACTTGCGATATCTACTCTTGCTTTTTCCCAAACGGCCAATGATTTATTTGATAGCGGAATGAAAAAATTAAAATTACGTGAATTTGATTCAGCAATTTACTATTTCAACTTGGCTATGGAAATCAAACCTGATTTCGCTGAAGCAATGTTTAGAAGAGGACTAGCAAAAGACAATTCAGGAAGAACTGAAGAAGCTTATGAGGATTACTCATTAGCAATAGGAATGGGGCCAAAAGCTGTGTATTATAACAACCGAGGCATTTTAAGATATGTTAAAGGAGATCATACGAATGCTATTGCTGACTATGACAGTGCTATTGGCTTAGATCCTGATTATTTAATTGCTATTTTTAATAAAGGTAGAGCCTTATTTGAAAATAATGATTTTGAAGAAGGCTGCGATTGCATGCAGGATGCCTACAAAAGAGGGCTTACTGCTGCGAAAGATGCAGTCGATTATTATTGTAACTAAACTTTAATTATTTAATAAACACTTAAAAATGAATGTTATGAAGAAGTTATTATTAACCTTGGTTTTTGGATTGGCAATTTCAACTTTCCTGTTCGCACAAGTAAAACCTAACTCTGATCAGGTAGCTGGAACTAAAATTGAAAAATCAAGAGGAGTCGATGTAAACATCGTTGCTAAAAAAAGTGTCAATGGTGTTGCAAGTAAATCTAAAGTGGTACAGCCAGCAACAAAAGGTGCTGAGCAAAGCCGTGGTGGTTATTGCTATGTTACATTTGACAATTGGACAAATTATTACATTGATTGTTATGTAGATGGTTATCATGAAGGTTATGTTGCACCTTATGGAAAAGGAAATGTAACAGTTTCTGGTGGTGACACTAAACTTTATGCAGTTGCTGAGTTTGATGATGGGAGCAAAATTACCTGGGGTCCTCAAACAAGGTATTGCTACAATCAGGAGTGGGATTGGTCAATGTCTAACTAATGAATTTAAAAGCACTTCTGTGATTATCAGAGGTGCTTTTTTTTATTCATTATTAAGTAATTAAAGGAAAATAAAATATAACTGGATGGAATTGCTGATCATTATATTTTGAAATAATAAAAAGTATTTAGCATTCCATACAGTAAAATTCAAGCAGTAGATTAAGCGCTTAACCATAAAATTACACACAAATGAAAAAGATCTTTAGCTTTATTTTGATTCTATCTCTGACAGCAGGCTTATCATTAGCTCAGAATGTTTCTGACATGCTTGAAAATGCATTGAGTTCGGTGGTAACAGTTGCCGTTTATAAAACAGGAATTGCAAATCAAACCTTAGGTTTTAGAGGAGAAACTGTTTCGGATGTTGCCTATGAAAAAGCTTTGTCACTTTCGGGGGCTCTGGGTTCAGGTTCAGGTTTCATTATTTCCAGAAACGGAAAAAAGTATGTCGTTACCAATGCCCATGTTATTCAGGATGCCTCTGATGAAAGAGGGAGTATTTATATATTCAGCATTGATGGAACCAAGTATGAAGTTAAAGTAGTAGGGGGCGATTCATTTTATGATATTGCTTTATTGGAGTTTATCGGATCTCCGGGAAATGAAATCACTTCTATCGATTTTAAAAAGGCTGAGTCCAGAATTGGTGAACCGGTTTATGCTATTGGTAATCCACTAGGGGAGTATCCTTATTCTGTATCAAATGGTATTATTAGTGCGAAAAACCGTGTTCGTGAAGGTATTACAGGCAAATTCGGATTTTTACAAACTACAGCAACCATTATTTGGGGAAATAGTGGTGGTCCTCTTGTAGATGCTTCGGGAAAAGTAGCTGGCGTAAATACAAAAATTGCATTTGCAACCTCACCCGATGGAGAAGAAGTTATTCAATCTCAAATTAATTTTGCTGTAGAAGCTAAGATAGTTGAACGAATAGTCAATGATGTACTCACCTATGAAGGCCGAGTAAGAAGAGCCTATTTTGGAATTGAAATATCACAATCTTATAACTATGAGTATGTTGGGTCAGATAATTACACCTACGTTTTGCAAGATACGTTAGCTATTATTTCAGCTGTCATTCCTAATTCGCCAGCTTCTCAGAATTTAAATAATTATATAGGTTATGCTGTCCTTCAGGTTAATGGTGTGAAAGTAAGAAATGTAGAAGAAGTTTTAGGTGAATTTGAAAAAATCACTCCTGGAGCAAATGTTACTCTTAAATTGGCTAACGGAAGTACATCCAAAACTGTAAGTATTAAAAGTTCAGAATTAAAAGAGAATGAATTAGAAGCAATTGCTCTTTATGTTATGGAGCAAGTGAGTAATATCAAATTATTACAAAAAGAACCCCAGTTAGCTGTTTCTGTAGAATCAGAAAATTATTATAAATACGAGGAAAAGCAATTTAGTGGTCGACCAATAAACAAAAAACCAGGTTATAATGGTAATTCCAGTCAAAGTGCAAGTAAAGGCGAAAAGTATTTTATGCTTGCTGCTGGCATAGTTGGCGAAAATTATCAAAGCATGTGGAAAATTACAGATCTGAGGTATTTTGGAGCTGCTCTAAAGCTTTGCGGTATGTCGGGTGTTATTGATATGTATTTATTAAAGCCACATGATGATCTTGAAAACATGGAATTGCTTCGATATTACTTATCTGGAGATGAAGATGTTATGCAATCAACCCTTTGGTATTAAAAACAAAACAATGAAACGAATTATCTTTTTTCAATTTACCATTTTACTACTGATTAGTTTTCAGTTAATTGCAGTTCAAACAAGTCCAAAAAAAATCGCATTAGTAGTTGCTGTGGCCAAATATCCTAAAAGTGGTGGTTGGTCTCAAATTAGTAGCGACAAAGACATCCCTTTAATTACCAATGCTTTGGAGTCGCAAGGGTTTGATGATATCCAATTATTAACGGATGAAGACGCTACTAAAAGTGGGATTATTCAAGCCATCGAAACACTTATCGCTAAATCGAATAAAGGAGATATTGTTGTTTTTCATTTCTCAGGTCATGGGCAACAAATTCAAGATGATAACGGGGATGAAAAAGATGATGGCTATGATGAAGCCATTGTGCCATATAATGCACAAGTCAGATATCAACCAGGTGTTTATGAAGGGGAGAACCACTTAAGAGATGATGAGCTTGATATTTTGTTTTCACGATTACGAGAGAGATTAGGCAAAGAAGGTAATTTATTGGTTATACTTGATGCATGCCATTCGGGAACAGCAACCCGGGGTATGGCTAAAACGAGGGGGACAATGTCTAAAATGGCAAAAGAAGGTTATAACCCGCTAAATAGTGGCCATCAGGAAGTAGGCATGGCAGATGTAGATAAAACAAACAAAACGAGTTCAAGAGGAGTGGGAAATGATTTAGCCTCTATGATTGTTTTAAGTGGAGCGAGTCCTCAGCAATTGAATTATGAAACAAAAGATGATGAGGGAAATTCAGTTGGATCTTTATCCTATGCATTTAGCCGAGCAGTAAGAAAATCAGGCAAAAACACATCTTACAGGGGCTTTTTTGAGGAAATCAAAGTGGATATGAGCGTTTTAGCACCCAATCAACAACCACAAATTGAAGGGAATATAGATGTTACTATTTTTGGAGGAGAAGCAGTTGATCAAAAAGCATATCTTTCTATTGAAAAATGGAAAGATGAAAATACTTTAATTGTTAATGGAGGTAGCTTAATAGGACTAAATGCTAAATCGATTGTAGCTTTTTATCCCAACGGAACAACAGATCCTTCAAAAAGCACTGCCATTGCAACTGGAGAAGTAGTTAGTTCAGAAACATTCAATTCAACAGTTCAAACATCCAAACCTATAAGTAAAACTGAATCAAAGTCATTATGGGTTTTTATTGAAGAACAGAATTATGGAGATTTAACAGTAAATGTAGGTCTGGATATTAAAAATAAGGATTTGGCCGAAATTTTACTAATGAATCTAAAGGAGGTTAAACTAATTGCTCTGGATAATGATAACCCAGATTTAGTTATTGAATATAATAATAAATACACCAGAGGAAACAATCTTCAGATCACAACGGTTACTGACATGCTACTATATGATAAACCATATCAAGATGCCAAATCTCAGGAAATCGTGGATGAAGTAATACATTTAATAAAAGCCTTTGCACAAGGAAATTTATTAAGAAACCTGGATATGCAGTCATCTTCTTTTGATGTTACATTTGAATTCATACCAATTATTGCAAATGCTGATGAAACTGAGAAATCCAGATTTGATATCGAGAAAAAAATGGATGCAAACAACACCATTGAATTTAATGCTGGAGATTACTTTAAACTCAAAATAAGCAACAATGGTAATCGTATAGCCTATTATTCATTAATTGATATACAGCCTGATAATCAAATTAATATATTAATTCCCGTTTATGATTCTAAACGCCAGATTCGTATTCCAGCAACTGATTTTGTAATAAGTCCGGGAGCAACTATAGAATTAGATTATACCTTCGTTTTTGGACCTCCTTTTGGCAATGAAGTGTTTAAACTAATCGCATCAGAAAAGCCATTAAACCTTGAACCCATAATCCTTTCGAGGGGATCAACTACTCGTGGAGATATGAATCCACTTGAGTTGCTTCTAGCTGATAGTTATGCAACTCGAGGCGGTGGTGTTGGTTACACCCCAAATGTTCCATATGAGAACGCAAATACCTATACTGTGCTTTTTAAAATCAGTAAATAAAATGATCTGATTTAACGTGTAAATTCTATTGCGATATAAATAAACTCTGATGAAACAAGCATGAGTATAAGTCTACATAAACAAGGAAATGACTATATGCGAGTTCTTCCGATAAATCGGGACTGGCTATCTGGCAACTAAAAAATAATTCTAAACAGATGAAACAAGCATGAGTAAAAAATTTCTCACACATAGGAATGATTATAATGCGAGTTCCGTATGACCTTTAAAGTTTAATTATAGACATATGAAAATTAAAACAAGCATCGTTCTAATCTTGTGCACTTTGGTGTTTTTTAATTCATTTGCACAAAAGAGCGAACAAGCTAAAAAGCTTGATGAAAAAGCAATCCAGTTTTATTCCGAGGAAAAATATGAAGATGCCATTACAAATTTTCAAAAAGCTATAGATTCAGAAAGTCAGGAGAATGAACAAGACTATAATTTTTTGGCAAATTGCGAGGAGAATATTGCTTATTCATTTTATCAACTTGCAAAATACAAAGAGTCATACAATGCTTTCCAAAAAGCAGTTCCACATTATCAAAAAGCTGAGAATACAGCAGGATTAAAAACAACCTTAAGCAATTTAAGTAATCTGCATATTATTATCAGGTACTATGATGTTACATTGGATGCAAAAAAAACAGAAAATCTTGAGAAATTCTACGTTTTTCATAGTGTTGACAGTATTATTCGGAGAAATGCTGATACCATGTGGATTTATACCCAGGTTGGTAGTAATGAAAATATCTATCAAAAACACAACGCCTTTGCTATTAGTACCCATAGTGCTGATGAACCAGATAGGGGAAACAATACCTTAGGCAAAGGAAAATTAGTAAAAATAGAATCCAATTACGCGATTTATGCAATCGTTATTTCAAATTTTGAGGATAAGAGTTTATGGCCTCGCATTGGCGATATTTTACAAGTTACATGCGAAGTGCCAATTATCGATCATTACAGTATCGTACGTGAATTAGCTAGCTATAATATTATTTTTAAGGATTTAGATAATACGATTCTTTACGACAAACAAGAATTGCTACACTTGAATACGCCTGGGTTTGACAATGCTTTGTTGCGGGTGTTTTTGGCTGATCTTTATGCTTCCTATGAATCATTGGTGGATTATGATGAACCCTCTTTAAACGAAAAACTTGAAGGAGGTAAATTTCGCGGAAAAACCCTTCTTGAAAGCTTGAAAGAAGCGACACTTGCCGATGTAGCTTCGTTTCTGAATTTTGTTCGATCATATCCTGCAAAATACATGGGCATACAATGGAAAATTAATGAGACCTATGCAACCTGGGTAATTAACGAAACACCTCAGGGAGAATACGATCCCTTCATACTGGAGAATTTGAGATTGTTACCAGCGTCCTATATGGACGAGTATTTACATGATGTTGCTTACTATGTAGATGACTCAACCTTCAATAAATGGAACGAAGAAGTATATAAAATGTATGCTGATGGAAATACGGAGGAAGCTTATGCATTGGTGGATAAAATTATCAAGCTAAGTAAACTTAAAAACGATTCGTTGAATACATCAATATTTCTCAATACCAAAGGTTATTTTCTTGATGTAGATAAGTTTTATGAACAATCAATTGAGAATTTATCGGAAGCAATTCGATACAATCCAGCCAATTTTAATGCTTATTATCAAAGAGGGAATGTATATGCCCGACAGGAGGATTATGGGAAAGCCATTATTGATCATAGTAAAGTGGCTGAGCTTTTACCTGATGTTGCCGAAGCATGGGGCAATCAAGGTTGGTATCTTGTATTGGACGGACGCGTTTTTCAAGCACAGGAAATTTGTCAAAAAGCATATGATTTAGATAGTTCAACTATGTCGTGGGTGGTTAATCTTGGTCATACACATTTGCTCACTGGAGATACAGCCAAGGCTTTTATGTATTATGAAAAAACCTTGAAACTTTTAGATCGAGAAAATGAATTTTGGGAAGGTCCTATTGGCGATTTTGATATTTTTATTGAAAGAAAATGGAAAACCAAATTGGTTAAACTTGCTAGGTTATGGATGATCGACCAATACAAAGCCAATCAATACTATTATATAAAAGCTGATAGTTTGTCGGATTTGGCTATTGAATATAAAAATAATGCGGAGTATCAAAAAGCAGCCGACTTAATGCTAAGTTGTTATGAAGTTGAGAAAAGTGGGAACAAACCGCGAGCTTATTGGTTGTATTGGGAAACTTCTTGGTTGGGTTACATTTATCAACAAATGAAAGACTGGGAACAATCTCAGAAGTATTATGAGTTATGTTTAAACTACGCAAAAAATGATGTTAAAAACATTGAGAATGTTTCAAATGCACTGGATTTATTATCATGGATGTATAATAATAAAGGAGATATGGGGCGCTATTACTCCTATCTGGAAAGGGCAGAAGCACTCGAAGAGAAAATTGCAAAGCGCGGAAAAACCTCGTATTTGTATTTAGTAACTATCGGGATAAATAAAACAGAAGAAGTTGATTTTCAGTATGCTGTAAAAGATGCATTGAGTTTTTCCACCATAATGCAGAAGAAAGCAATAAACCTGTATGACTCGGTCATTGTTAAACATATTGAATCAGCAGATGGTTCATTATTGGATTTTGAAGATGCTATCAAAGAAGTAATTATACATTCAAAACCGAACGATGCCTTTGTGTTTTATATTGCAGGCTCGGCTGCCCTTGACACAAGTTCATTTCATTTGCTAAGTGCAACCGATGAAAATGTTATAAAAGAGGTTGATATCAGGCTTTTAAAGACGTGGATGAGTAACATTCAGGCTAACAATCAATTAATTGTATTGGATATGTTTGCCCCAACCTTCGTCAGTGAATATTTGTCGACCAAAGTCTCATCTGAAGGAATTTATTCAAAATCAAATCAAAATCTGAGCATATTGTGTCCAAGTGGTCATCGGGTAGAAATTGATTCGTTGGAGCATGGCTTGTTTACCTATCAATTATTAAAAGCTATTGAAGGACAAGCAGCAGCTATGCAAACAGAAGATGCCTTAGTGAGTGTTCGTGAAATTGAATCATTTTTGAATAAGACGTACGACAATGAAGATGATTTCATGAGCCATATCAGTTATCACAAAGGCCGAGATTTCTATTTGGTAGCTAGTTCTGATTCCGTTAAGTTTAATTTGGGGGAAGATGCTCAAATAATTGCTAGTAGGGGAGCAGGTTTGGCTGGAGCAGCTATGATTAATGATAACAACAAGGAAGGTGAAGGAAAAGATTATGCATTGTTATTTGCAACCGACAATTACAATGAATGGAAGGATTTAGTTAATCCTATTCATGATGCATCTACCATTGCAAAAACATTAGAAGATCAATATGGTTTTGAAGTAGAGTTGGTGACAAATGCAACTCGAAGAGAAGTGATGTCTAAAATTCGGCAATATCAGATGAAAGCTTATGGCGAAAATGATCAGTTATTTGTATTTTTTGCCGGACATGGGTCATTTGATGAAGTTTCAGGTGAAGGTTATTTAGTGTGTAAGGATTCGAAACGGAATGATGAGATTATGGAAACTTACTTGCCCTATTCCTATTTACGAGAGCATGTTAATAATATTCGATCATGTAATCATATTCTTATAGCTCTGGATGTTTGTTTTGGAGGTACGTTTGATAAACGAGTATCATCTTCTGATAGAGGAGAAAGCGTATATGAAAATGTAAACAAGAATGAACTGATTAAAAGAGCTAAATTATATAAATCAAGGTTGTTCCTTACCTCAGGAGGTAAACAATATGTTTCAGATGGTGACCCTGGTAAGCATTCTCCCTTTGCTTACCAATTATTAGCCGTTCTTAGGACCGAAAGTCAACGAAATGGATATGTCACTTTTAATAAGTTGATAGGATCAGTAGAGCGTTTAAAAACCTCTCCACGTTTTGGTGATTTTGGCGATAACGAACCCGGTGGAGAATTTATTTTCAATGTGCAATCAGAAGAAAAACAGTTGGATGTAAAGTTTAAGGATTTGAAATAATGAAGTAAGCTATTTCTTATCTTTATCCTTCTTAACTTCCCATGCTGATTCGCTATGAAAAGTATTCATTACATACTGATTCTACTATTATTCCTTTCCTGCAAAAGCGATTATGTATCAAAGAAAACAATTAATGAATTAGCCGATATTCATATTATTCCAGCCTGGGCTTATTTGAGTTGGGAGCACGGAAAAATTCAACAGTATTATTATAAGGGTTATACCTTATTCGATGACTCAACTGCAATTACTGAGGATACATACTTTGAGGCTGCATCATTAAGCAAAACAATATTTTCGGGCTTGGTTCTGGACTATTTTAGACTAAACAAAATTTCTTTAGACTCCGTTTTAGTCATTAATGCAAATAGGAGAAGATCCGAAAATGAATATGATAGAAGAATCAAATCATCAATAGATTACAGGATAAATCCATCAAAGCAAAGTCCAACTGCAAGAAAAATACTAACCCATACAGCTAATTTTGGTGATTGGATGACTCCAGAGTTGTTTTTGGAAAGTTCAGAAAGTGGGAGTTTTAATTATTCAGGAGAAGGTTTTTTGTATTTGCAAAGATGGATAGAAGAAAGGGAGAATAAGCAAATCGATTCAGTAGAAGGTTTTCAATTCATGAATAGTGAAGCAATGGACTTTAGCCTGTCAACAAATATTCGGAATATTGTTTGGGGACATAATGGTAATTTAAAAGCAGTTCGGCCTATTTGGTATTCAGATTACCCCTATGTTCATGGAACATTATGTTGCAAACCCAAAGCATTTGCTCAGTGGTGGCTAAATTATATGGAAAAACCAGATTCAAACCTCTTGAATTGTCAATACAATATTGACTCAATTAATGCACGGACAGCTGGGTTGGGATTGATAGAAACTGAGTTTTATGAGCTTTTATGGCAGCATGGTAACGATACTTATTTTCAAAATTTATTCGTTCATGATAAGAATACAAGTAGTGGCTTTGTAGTTTTTACGAACTCTCAAAACGGCTTTCAATTTATCAATGAGATATTGGGTGAACGATTTAAAAAAATAAATCTTGCCGTTAGTTCAAATGGACTTTTTCTTATTTCTGACTAATAATAAATTAATGAAACCATCAAATTATCTATTTGGAATATCAATAATTATCGTAATGATAGCTGTGTGGTTTGTTGCGAGACCTGATAAGAAAATGGAAAATTCTTCCAGCACAACTGAAATTCAAAAGGATGCACCTCTTTTTGTCTCTTTTGAAAATTTGATAGATGCTTATCCTCTGATTTCTGATTCATTGGCTCAGGTCCGACATTTAATGGCTTTTGACTTATCCTATAACGAAAGACACGAACAAGCCAACTGGGTAATGTATGTTTTAACAAAAGAAGAACTCCTAGGAACAGAAAAACGTAAAGATAATTTTAGAACTGATCCTAAAATTCTTACTGGCTCAGCAAGTTTGAAAGACTATAAAAGTAGTGGATACGATAGGGGACATCTTGCACCAGCAGCTGATATGAAATGGTCAAAGGAAGTGATGAGTGAGTCCTTTTTCATGAGTAATATGAGCCCACAAAAACC
>JABINZ010000141.1 GCA_018698135.1 Bacteroidota bacterium | reverse complement strand
GCATGTAAAGTTGTGAATTGTTTTTTTAATCGCTCTTTTTAATCTGATGAAATTTAATAAGAATTTTTAATATCAGAAAATAACTGAATCATTAAAGTCCTTATGTAACTTTGAGAGAGACAAAGTACCTAAAATCATGAAAGGAGTATTGTATTTAATTCCAAACCGATTGTCTGATGAAGAAGTAAATCAGTTTATGCCTGTTTATAATAGTAGTATTTTGCATAAGCTGAAATATTTTATAGTCGAAAATTTAAAGCCTGCCCGTGCGCTGCTAAAATCGGCTGGAGTTTCAACCCCTTTTCAAGGAATCAATTTTTTTGAATTGAACAAAAGAACTACAGATACTGAAATCTCTGAAATGATTACAGTTTTGTTAGATGGTCATTCGGTGGGACTTATTACAGATGCTGGATACCCTGCTGTAGCTGATCCTGGAGAAGAAATTGTTTTCAAAGCTCATCAAAATGAAGTGCAAGTGGTTCCACTTACTGGACCTTCCTCTATTCTATTTGCAGTGGCAAGTTCAGGTCTCAATGCCGAGAAATTCACCTTTCATGCCTATTTGCCTGTTCATAATAATGAGTTAGTAAAAAGTCTGAAAAAACTAGAAAGAAATATACTGACTGAAAATTACACACATGTTTTTATTGAAACCCCTTATCGATCTCAAAAATTGTTTGAAGATATTTTAAAACATGTAAATCCTAATTTGTATTTAACTGTTTGTGCTGATTTGAATTCAGAAAAGCAATACATTTCAACTCAACAGATTGCAATATGGAAAAAAATGAAGACTGATTTAAACAAAAAATTAGTTGTATTTGTGATTGGATTACCGTCCTGATGTTAATATTTGAATGATATATATCACTATTGCCAAATAACATTTTTAATCATAACACAATATTTAAATACTTTTCTACTTTTGCGCTTTATCTAAAAAACTAAAAAGAAGTATTATGTTGTGGTTTTACTTAATGATTATTATTTTCATTCTTGGCTACACAGCCATTGCCTTAGAGCATCCTTTAAAAATTGACAAAGCAGCTTCAGCACTATTAATTGGTGTGTTAACATGGGTTGCATTTATTGTTGGAGGAGAAGAAGTTATTCATGCATTCGAAGGTTTCTATGGAGCAGCACATGAAAGTTGGCACGCATTTATGGCATCTCACGGAGTTCATGGAGAAGAAGGAACAAAGCATGCTATGCAATTATTTATTGGAAAACATGAGTTATTACACCATTTGGGTGAAATAGCTGAGATTTTGTTTTTCTTACTCGGTGCTATGACCATCGTTGAAATTATTGATCAACACGAAGGATTTAAAATCATTACTGATAAAATTAAAACGGTCAAAAAAGTTAAACTTCTTTGGATTATTAGCGTTTTGACATTTTTTATGTCAGCTGCTTTAGATAACCTAACAACAACTATCGTTATGGTTGCATTATTGAGAAAACTCATTGATGCGAAAAGCGATAGGTGGTTCTTTGCCAGTATGGTAATTCTTGCTGCAAATGCGGGAGGCGCTTGGTCACCAATTGGTGATGTTACAACCATTATGTTATGGGTGAAAGGGAATGTGACTACACTTCCAATTATTGTTGATGTTTTCCTTCCAAGTTTAGTGACTATGCTTGCACCACTTGCTATTTTATCCTTCACAATGAAAGGAGAAGTTCAAAGACCTGATTTATCAGCAGGACATGAAGAAGAAGAAGGTCATGTTTCAAAAAGAACAAGTGGATTAATTTTAGCCCTTGGTGTAGGCTCATTACTTTTTGTACCTGTTTTTAAAACAGTTACTCATTTACCTCCTTATATGGGTATGTTATTAGGCTTAGGCTTCCTATGGCTAATAACAGAAATATTACACAAAAGAAGGCACAAAGAAACATCAACAAAACTTACTGTAGTAGGTATTTTAACCCGTGTGGATGTTCCTACTGTGTTGTTCTTTTTAGGTATTTTATTAGCTGTTGCTTCCTTGCAATCTGCCGGACACCTTACATTATTGGCAGGTTGGTTGGATACCGTTACTCATGAAAATATTTATGTAATCAACATTGCGATTGGGTTTTTATCATCCATAGTTGACAATGTTCCATTAGTAGCTGGAGCAATGGGTATGTATGATATCAATCCTGATATTGTAGCTCATTTAAGTACCGCACATCTTGCAACCTTACATACTCTTAGTCCAGATGTAATATTAGCAAATGTAAATGCTGACATGTTACCAGGTTTCACTCAAGAAATGGTTTCCATGGTGCAGCAATTAAGCATTCCACAGTATCATCATATCTTAAATATTTTACCTCAGGATTTGCATGCAGCCAAATATTTCATGGTTGATGGTCAATTCTGGCAGTTCTTAGCGTATTGTGCTGGAACAGGAGGATCTATTCTTATTATTGGTTCTGCAGCGGGTGTTGCCGCCATGGGAATGGAAAAAATTGACTTCATCTGGTATATGAAGAAAATTTCATTGCTTGCAATAGTAGGTTACTTAGCAGGTGCTGCTACGTACTATTTGATGTTTGCTTTGTAAGAGAAAAACATAGTTTTATGATGGCTGTCTCAAGAAATTGGGATGGCCATTTTTTTTGAATTAGCAATAATAAAAGTTCTTGATAGTTTTCGTTTTCGTTGGAGATTGTTCGGGTTCATCGCTAACAGATTCCTCCTATACAGTCGGAATGAACAGAAACGGAGTGGAGTAGGATTCACCTAGTTTGTCGTGTAACAAAGAGAGACATCTGACAGCAATGAGTAAGTGTTTTATAGCGAATAGTCTTTACTTTTCGCTAACAGGCTCTTTGCTAAAAAAGGATTTAAAAGACAATGCTATGAAACGAACATGAGTAAAATATTCCTCACACACCTGTGTGCAGAAACACTTCGGTTGAAAAGGTGAAAATTATTTCTTTTACTCCTCTGGAGCAAACATTGGATCCCAAGGAGGTAACAATGTAGCCTCCTCTTTTAAAATCTTAAGAATTTTAGCTGGAATATATTCCTTGTTTACAACGAGTCTGAACATATATTCATTGAACCATTCATCAGTCATTACTAAATGACCTTTGTAGCCACTGGCAGCTCCCCAGCTGTTTTCAAGTAACCATTTGGTAGTATTCTCTTTTTCATCTACATCAACCCCTATAAGAGCCATGCCATGCGAAGATCCACTTGAATAAGTTTGGATACGTTCTTTTTTATCCATGCCAAATTCAACATCGAACAAAGCGTTGTAATTGTAATTATCTACATCCAATGTACCGTTTTTGCTATCAAGGAATTTGCCGACATCGCAAGAAAAATACATCCCTTCATTGTTCTTTAATGATGTAAGTGCCATTTTTTTCAAATCGGCTGCAGGTAAATTAATGTATTTCCAGTTGTAGCCTTCAATCATATTTCTATCGTACTCAATCTCATATACTTTATGATATGCTCTGGTAGGATCGTTCATAAACATTACATAGTTGGCCAAATCAACTCCAAAGAACTCAGCATAAAATGATTTGGGCGTATATGTTTTGAAATCACTTAATATGCCTTCATTATTTTTATATCTCCAGTCAAATTCTGTTGGAGGCTCACCCAGATTAATTACTAAAATTTTATATATGTCTTTCAGCATATTATTCTTAGCTGTTCTGATATCATCTTCATTTTTTCCTGCTGCATGCATATCTCTTAAATCCAATGCATCTTCTTTTAATTTTAGTTTGATAAATGAAGACATATGCCTTGTGTTTTCACTGCTATGCGTTTCAGGCATGGCCGATTGTGGAACAACTCCATATTTTTGCACAATATCAGCAAACGTTGTCCACTGTCCACCATCGCCTATTGGATTTTTGAACAGCCAGTCAACAGTTCTGTCATTTAAAGCTTTGTCTCTTGTAGCAATAATTCCTTCTAGAAATAAGTTTGACTTTTCTAACTGATCCCAAAAGAAATTAAACGTATGAGAAAAATCAAAGGAGCTTAAATTAGAATTCCCAAGTATAACGGGCTTTAACGTATTCAAACCAGTGTATAACCAACATCTTCCAGACGACTTTTGATCACTAATTCCATTCGTAATTACTTTATACTTAAAGTTAAAGTCAAGACTAGATTTGCTACTTTGATTAATGGCAAGTTTATTAATAGCATTGTTGCTTACTGCATTTTGGAGTGCTTCAATATTTGTATTTTGAACTGATTTTTGAAAATCGTGAATCAAGGTTTCCGTTATGGCCCCTTTTTGTTGAGCGAATGAGGCAATTCCTAATAAGATCATGCAAATTGCCAGTAGTGATTTACGTGTTTTCATATTTTATGTTTAGTTTAGCTGAAATCAAAAATAGAACATCTCTGATAAAGTAAGGATAAAAAAAAAGGCCTTTCAATGAAAGACCTTTCTAAAACTTTAATTATGGATTAATCCAAATCAAAAACATCACCACTAAAAAGCAAGTCGTCCATGTTTTTATACTTTGGTGTTTTCATCGCATGCTCGATTTGGGCATCCAACAAATCGTTATAAGTATCTTGCTCAACAGATCTTATTACGCCTAAAGCCAGTGGCATTTCAGGTGGGTGCATTTGAATAAGCATAAGCTGTTTGGTGTAATTAGATTCCTGAGCATCATGAACCAAAATATCTTTTTCAGTAATTCCATTTTCGCCAATAACAACTTGTTCAAGCTCTAGCTTTTCTTTGTTGAGAATAATTCCTTTCGAATTGTTTTCACCAAACAACATAGGTTCACCATGTTTAAGAAAAATTTGATGGTCATCCCGGGTTTCTTTTGCTGTAACAATTGAATGCACCTGATTGTTAAATATCACACAGTTTTGTAATATCTCAACAACTGAAGTTCCTTTATGATTGGCCGCTTCAATTAATGCTTCACGAATCATTTTTGGGTTAGTGTCAATTAATCGTGCAAAGAAAGTTCCTTGTGCTCCTACAGTTAGTAATCCAGGACGGAATGGTGGTTCGATGGTGCCATCAGGAGAGGTTTTTGTTTTACTCCCGATTGGTGTAGTAGGCGAAGCCTGACCTTTTGTTAAACCGTATATTTTATTATTTAATAAAACAACATTGATATCGATATTCCTTCTGATCAAATGAATAAAGTGATTGCCTCCAATAGCCATACAATCGCCATCACCTGTTATTTGCCATACACTCAAATTTGGATTTGCTAATTTGACTCCACTAGCAATAGCAGCTGCTCGTCCGTGAATGGTATGAAAGCCGTAGGTATCTACATAATATGGGAATCTGGATGAGCATCCAATTCCTGAAATAAATGCAATGTCCTCTTTCTTTTTTCCAATTAGAGGTAGGATCTGATGTACAGAGCTTAATACAGTATAATCTCCACAACCAGGGCACCATTTTACCTCATTTCCAGGTACAAAATCTTTTTTTGTGAGTTCTGGTATAATATAATTTGTTATTTCTCCCATGGTCTTGATTATTTATCTTCAAGTAATTGATTAAAACGATCTTTCAGTTCAGAAACCATGAATGGTAATCCCTGGACTTTATTAAATTGATGGTATTGAAATCCCGGAACTTTCATTCTTAAATAGTCAGCAAACTGGCCGCTGTTTATTTCACAAACAATTATTTTTTTGAAGCCTTTAAAAACTGACTCGGTATTTTTAGGAAGTGGTTTGATATAGTTAAAATGAGCAAGACTGACTTTTTTTCCTTCTTCTTTCATTTCATTTACAGATGTAAGTAATGAACCAAAAGTGCCTCCCCAGCCAACGATCAATAAATCGCCAGTTTCTTCTCCATAAATTCGTTGAAGAGGAATGTGATTACTGATACGCTGAACTTTTTCTTCTCTTAGGTCAGTCATAACCTGGTGATTTACCGGATCATGTGAAACTTCTCCGTCAACATCACCCTTTTCTAATCCACCAATTCGATGTCGTAAGCCTTCAGTACCCGGAATAGCCCAATCTCTGGCTAAAGTGTCAGGATCTCTTTTATAAGGCTTGTAGTCTGGATCATTTGCTTTGGCCATACGTGGAGTAATCTCAGGGAGTTCATCCATTTTTGGAAGTTTAAGTAATTCAGATCCATTTGCCAAATAACCATCGGTCAGTAAAATAACTGGAGTCATGTGTTCCAAAGAATATTTTGCTGCATAATAGGCAAAGAAAAAGCAATCAGATGATGATGAGGCTGCCATCACCATACAAGGACTTTCTCCGTTTCGTCCGTAGAGAGCTTGCATCAAGTCAGATTGTTCAGTTTTAGTTGGAAGTCCGGTTGAAGGTCCTCCGCGTTGAACGTTCACAATAACCAGAGGTAGTTCCGTAATAACAGCTAAACCAATGGCTTCACCTTTAAGTGCTAAGCCAGGGCCCGATGTAGTTGTAATTGCTAAATTTCCTGCAAAACTGGCACCTATTGAGGAGCATATCCCTGCAATCTCATCTTCAGCCTGAAATGTTTTAACGCCAAAATGATGATGATTTGATAACTCATGCAAAATTTCAGAAGCAGGTGTTATTGGATAAGATCCTAAAAATAAGGGTAATTTTGATTTTTCTGAAGCAGCTAAAAATCCCCAGGCTGTTGCTACATTTCCTGTTATATTTCTATATTTTCCAGGATTATGCTTTCGTACTGGAAGAATTTTATAAGTAACATCCAGTTCCTGTACATTATAAGCATAATAGTATCCTGCTTTTAAAACCTTCTTGTTCGCATCAATAAGAATTGGTTTTTTCTTGAATTTCTCTTCAAAGAATTTTTCAGATGGCGTAAGTTCTTTATTGAAAAGCCAATAAAGCATACCCAAGGCAAACATGTTTTTTGATCGAATAACAGTTTTGTTATCCAGATTCATCCCTGATAGTGTTTGTTGCGTTAATGTGGTGATAGGTGCTTTAACAACATTATAACCAACTAATATGTTGCTAGTGAATAAATCATCGTCCCAGCCTGCTTTCACCATGTTTTTAGGCTCAAAACTATCAGAGTCTAGGATAATTGTTGCTCCTCGCTTTGCCCATTTCAAATTTGTTTTTAATGCTGCCGGGTTCATTACAACCAAAACATCGGCTAAATCTCCTGAAGTGAAAACTTCTTTATGCCCAATGTGGACAGTGAAGCCAGAAACTCCGGAAACCGTTCCTTGTGGTGCCCTTATTTCTGAAGGATAATCAGGAAATGTTGCAATATCATTTCCTGTAAAAGCTGATGTGTCTGAGAACTGATTCCCCGTTAATTGCATGCCGTCTCCTGAATCACCTGCGAACTTTATAACTACTTCATCAAGTTCTACGACTCTCGACTTATCTGACATAAATTCTTTTTTGGTTAAAAAATGCATCCCTTATTCATATAAGAGATATAATATCGAGGCAAAGTAATAGAATTTAATTTGTTTCGGGTGCACATTTAATTCAGTTTTTTCACTGTTAATTATTGCACAAAGGAAGTGCGTATCTAAGTTCATTATTCGAACATAATTGTTTAGAATTAAACCAATTATAAGTTCTTTAAATAAAGTGAGGAGGGTATTTATTCTTTAAATCTTTCTCTAACTTGCGGTCGTTTTTAATTATGGTTTATAGTTGTATTTCATTGATATAAAATAAAAATAATTGCTTTATGGCTAATAAGAGAAATTTTATCACTTGTGAAGGAAACATGGCCGCAGCACATATTGCTTATATGTTTAGCGAAGTTGCCGCAATATATCCTATCACTCCTTCCTCAAATATGGCTGAATACGTTGACGAATGGGCCTCTTCTGGAAGAAAGAACTTATTTGGAGAAACTGTTGAAGTTTCAGAAATGCAATCTGAAGGCGGGGCATCTGGTGCTGTGCATGGTGCTTTACAAGCTGGCGCACTAACGTCAACTTACACAGCCTCACAAGGATTGCTGTTGATGATTCCAAATATGTATAAAATTGCTGGTGAATTATTACCGGGAGTTTTTCATGTTTCAGCGAGAAGTGTTGCTGCTCATGCATTATCAATTTTTGGAGATCATTCAGATATTTATGCTACACG
>JABINZ010000140.1 GCA_018698135.1 Bacteroidota bacterium | reverse complement strand
TATGCTACCCATGGTTGGGATGGCAGTTACCTGAACACTGATGATAAGGTACCGATGGATGTTTATGTTTATGTGATGCGAGTGAAAGGACTCGATGGAATAGACTACAAATATTCAGGAACGGTGACGCTTGTGAAATAATAATAAATTATGAAAAAGGCCAAATATTTGAATATTTGGCCTTTTTTTGTTTAAAATTTCATTAGTTAGTCTCTCCTTTGCAGAAAATGAGAGGCAAGTCACCAGATCAAAATCAATTGAATTTATTCAAGCTAGTTTTAAAACAACTTATCAATCCTAAAAACAAACTTGTCGTTTAAGCGGATATTTATCCTTGGAAAGAACTTGAGGATGAGTTTTCTTCATTACACTCCCATACTGGAATACATTCCAAATCCGTGCGTTTAATGTCTGGTTGCTCATACTAAAACAAATGTTTAATCTGGGGGCCGAAACGGTAGTAGAAGCTTGGATTCAGAACCCTTATTACCAGTATTTCTGTCAAGAGTCTGAGTTTCAGTGGCATTTCCCATGTGATTCCAGCGAAGCTACAGACACATGGCATAAAACCCGGACTTATTATTACAATATATTATAGGTTGTAAAGCCTGTCTTATTATTAGAGGTTCTTTAGCACAAGATAATTATGAATCTGCGGTGACATGTGCCATTTTAATTGTGCGAATTGTCTAATCTACACTATTCACAATTATTATAGTATCTTAACAGCTATGTTTGTAACTAAAAATGCAATTATGAGAAAGTACGTATCCATTATAATAGGCTTAACCCTTATTGCAATTTCGGTTTTAATAGCTGTAGCTTTTATCAAAAGTTCAGACAAAAAGAAACCTAAAATAGCTAAAGACACAAAAACCGTAATGGTTAACATAGTAAAAAACAAAACAATTCCTATACTAATAAACTCAACAGGTAGCCTTATTGCAAAAAATAAAATCGAAATTTATTCTGAGGTACAAGGAGTTTTAAATATCAGCAAAAAAGAATTTAAGGCCGGAACGTATTATTTGAAAGGTGAAATAATTTTAAGTATTAATACGGATGAGCATCTGGCTAATTTACGGTCATTAAAAAGTAATCTTCACAATTCATTACTATCAATTATGCCTGACATAAAAGTGGATTTTCCATTTGAATATGAAAAATGGCAGAATTACTTAATCTTGTTAGATGTTGAAAAAAACTTGCCGGAATTGCCTGAAACAAAATCGGATAGAGAAAAGTACTTTTTTACCGGAAATAATATCTACACACAATATTATAATCTGGAAAATCTTGATATTAGATTAAGTAAATATACAATACGAGCACCCTATAACGGTGTGCTTACAGAAGCTTTAGTAACACAGGGAAGTTTAATTCGTCAGGGGCAAAAGTTAGGTGAATTTATTAATGCACATACTTATGAAATGGAATTAGCGATAAAAAGCAGTTTCATTGATTTTATAAAAATTGGAAATCCGGTAAGGTTAAACAACATTGAGCACACGAAAAGTTGGCAAGGAAAAATTATTCGTATTAATGGAAAAATAGATCAAGCTTCTCAGACTGTCAGAGTTTTTATTGAAGCAAATGCTAACGATCTGCGAGAAGGAATGTATTTAGAAGCTGAATTGGTTACCAGATCTGAACCAGATGCTTTTGAAGTAGACCGAAAATTACTCTTTGAAAACAATAAACTTTTTGCAGTAAAAGACTCAGGTTTATATCTGGTACAAATTAATCCGGTTTTTTTTAATGATAAAACAGTAATAGTTAAGGGGTTGAAAAATGGTACCAAAATAATTTCTAAACCTTTGCAGGGAGCTTTTGAAGGAATGAAGGTGAAGATTAATAAGGGCAATAAAAAGAAATAATTATTCATGAAAAAGATTCTTACCTATTTTATAAAATATCGTGTAGCTGTTAATATCATAGTACTGGTTTTTATTTCTTTTGGTATAATAGGTGCCTTGTCAATGAAATCGTCTTACCAGCCACTTTTTGATACCAGGAATATCAGCATAAGTGTTCTATATCCTGGCGCCTCACCAATCGAGATGGAAGAAGGTGTTGTTCTTAAGATTGAAAATAATCTAAAAGGTATTGTTGGTATCTATAAAATAACCTCGGTTTCAAAAGAAAACTCAGCCATTATAAATATTGAAATTGAACGTGGTAAAAACATTGATGTGGTTTTGGCAGATGTTAAGAATGCCGTGGATAAAGTACCATCCTTTCCAATTGGCATAGAACCACCCATTATTTCGAAAGTTGAAAATACTCGTGAAACCATTAGTTTCACCTTAAGTGGAGAAAACATTCCGCTTACTACATTAAAACAATATGCCCAAGAAATAGAAGCAGATTTGAGGAACTTAAAAGGTATTTCTCAGATTACTTTGAGTGGTTTTCCTGAACAGGAAATTGAAATTGCATTGCGCGAAAAAGACTTGAGAGCCTACAATCTTTCTTTTGAAACCGTTGCAAATGCAATAAAGCAAACCAATTTACTTATTACAGGCGGAAGTGTAAAAACAGATACAGAAGAGTATTTAATAAGAGCTAATAACAGAAAATACTATGCAGATGAACTTCATAATTTGGTAATTAGAGCTGATAAGTCGGGGAATATTATTCGACTTAGCGATGTTGCTGATATTAGTGATAAATGGTCTGAAACTCCTGATAGAATTTTTTACAACGGTAAAATTGCAGCGAATATTTCTATCAGCAATACAAATAACGAAGATATGTTGTCTTCTGCTGAGCAAGTTAGGACTTATATCAAAAAATTTAATACTCAAAATGATAATCTTAAAATAGATATTACCAGTGATTTATCGATAACGCTGTTGCAACGGACAAACTTGTTACTCGAAAACATTTTTTACGGTGTACTTTTAGTATTATTATTTCTTGCCTTATTTTTAAATGTGAGGTTAGCTTTTTGGGTTGCTGCTGGCTTGCCAATAGCTTTTTTAGGGATGTTTATTTTTGCCGCTCAGCTTGGTGTAACAATCAACGTTTTTTCTTTATTCGGGATGATAATTGTTATTGGGATTTTAGTTGACGATGGGATTGTAATTGGCGAAAATATTTACGATCACTACAAAAAAGGGAAATCACCAGTTCAAGCTGCCATTGACGGAACGATGGAAGTAATCCCACCAATATTGGCAGCTATTGCAACAACGATTATCGCTTTTTCTACATTCTACTTTTTAGACGGGCGAATGGGAGATATGTTTAGCGAGGTATCAACAGTTGTAATACTTACACTTTTAGTTTCGTTAATTGAAGCCTTAATTATTTTGCCGGCACATATTGCACATTCAAAAGCATTAGCAGATAAAAAAGGTCACACCAAAGAGAGCAAATTCGATTACTATTTTAAGAAAATAAATAAACATGCAGATAAATTTCTAATATATATCAGAGATCGTTTGTATGCGCCCTATTTAAGATTCATATTGAAAAATAAAATTTTGGGTTTTGCAATACCTCTTTCTTTACTTATTATTTCGCTTGGTGTACTGGGTGGTGGCATTGTTAAAACTTCTTTTTTCCCATCTATTGCAAGTGACAGAGTGGTTATAAACCTAAATATGCCCCAGGGAACTAATGAGTCAATAACCGATTCTATTGCTTCAATAATTGAAGAAGCGGTTTGGTTGGTAAATGATGATTTTACGAAGATACAAACAGGACAATATTCTGTAATCGAAAATACAATAAAGAGAATAGGCCCCGGAACTTCAAAAGCGATGCTTACTGTTAATATGTTGCCTGGAGAAAATAGAGACTTTTCATCGCAAGAAATAACAAATGCAATACGTAATAAAGTGGGGATAGTAAATGGTGTGGAAAGTCTAACTTTTGGTTCTGGGGGAAATTTTGGCGGTAGTCCTGTTTCGGTTTCGCTTCTTGGAAACAACATACAAGAACTAAAAGAGGCTAAAAAAGAACTGAAAAAGCAAATGATGGCTAATCCATTACTTAAAGATGTAGCCGATAATGACCCTGCTGGAATTAAGGAAGTAAACATAAAACTAAAAGAAAACGGACTATTATTAGGGCTTAATTTACAGTCGGTAATGATGCAGGTAAGATCGGGTTTTTTTGGCATACAAACACAACGTTTACAGCGCGGTCAGGATGAGATAAAAATTTGGGTTAGATACAACAAAGAAGATCGTTCTTCCATTAAGAACCTGGACGATATGTGGATTACTACTCCTTCAGGAAGTCGGGTTCCTTTTTCTGAAATTGCTACATATAAGATAATACGTGGCGAAGTTGCCATTAATCATTTAAATGGAAGACGCGAAATCCAGATTTTTGCTGATTTAAAATCAAAAAAAGATAGTCCCACAGATATTTTAGCTAACATTAAAAATGATATTATCCCTGAAATACTTTCCAAATATCCCTCTGTCTTAGTATCATACGAAGGACAAAACAGAGAAGCTCAGAAAACAAAAGATTCACTTGGAAAGGTAGGTTTTATCATTCTTATGTTGATATATGTTGTTATTGCATTTACATTTAGGTCTTATAGTCAGCCTTTATTGTTGATGTTTATGATTCCTTTTAGCGTAATTGGAATTGTACTTGGCCACTTTTTGCATGGTTTGCCAATAAATATTCTTTCGTGGTTGGGAATTATTGCTTTAGTCGGAATTATGGTGAACGATGGTTTGGTTTTGGTAGGCAAGTTTAATGGATTTCTTAAAGATGGCCTTAAATTCAATGATGCTCTTTTACAGGCTGGAATTTCACGGTTTAGGGCAATATTTTTAACTTCATTAACAACAGTTGCCGGTTTGTCGCCCTTACTTTTAGAGCAAAGCCGACAAGCACAATTTTTAAAACCAATGGCGATTTCAATTTCTTATGGAATAGTTGTCGCTACTTTTTTAACATTGCTAATGTTACCTTTATTACTGTCACTTAGTAACTCCATAAAAGTATTTTTTAAGTGGCTAAGAACTGGTGAAAAAGTTACCAAAGAAGAAGTTGAACGTGCAGTAATAGAAATGAAATAAATAAAAATTTCAAGTTTTGATAATTAAATTGTTCTAACAATATTCTTTGATTATGAAAATGTAATAGTAGGTGACTTTTATTTTATGGATCTTAAGACCAAAAGTTATATGTATAGTTGTTACTGAAATTATAGGATAGAAAGCATAATAAACATATTGCAATTAGTAGAATAGTGCCAGCTTATAATTCACTAATATTATTAATTACCTTTTTCGTTCAAATTTGGATTTTTTTAGCCCATAGGGGTGACAGGACTTGAATTTTTCATTTTAGCTAATCTTTAATAGAGATATTAAATAATCTTAGTGTTTATAGGCCTTCGGATATATGTGCTTTTCCGAGGGCAAAGTCTGAAGTTACAGACTAAACGACATTTTTAGAATATATACGCCTTTTCTTTGCCATGGGAGTTTCTACATTCTGCTCTATTAGAAAACCTCATAGGTTCCTAACTTGCCAAACCTGTTTTTAATTGTCTCAGCAACACCCTTTTCTATCTTTATATTTATATCAGAGTTATGTGCATATTCATTGCTTCCTTTGAATTTGCCATCCTTTGTTGATTGCATAATGATTGCAAAACAGACATCTGGGTATTTCGCCCTTAAGTCTTCTAAGGCCTCAGGAGATGAATCCTTGATCATATTTATACTATCAATGAAGCAGAACTTGAAGTCAATGCTTTTAAGTTTGGAACTTGTTTCTTTAAGGGAGTTGTAAGCTGTAATATGAATATTATCGCTGGTAATATTATTATTGATCAGCTTTTGCTTAAAGGTCGGGCTAAAGCCTTCTTCAGGCGTTGCATAAAGCACATGTCCGAATTGAGTGAAATAGTTAGCTAACTGTAAAAAGAATGTACTCTTGCCACTTCCTGGCTGCCCATGAGCAGTTATAAAAGTATTCTGCGCAATATCTCCTAAAAACTCACCAAACTTTCCTGTAAGATTGTGTAAATCAAACTCCATATTTGAAAGCTGTGATGCTGTTAGGATGCTTTCTTGATTTTTGGTCGATCCTTTCACTTGCTTACGCCTAGGAACTTTAATATCCTTTGTTTCCTTTTTATCAATTTCCTTTGGTGTTTTGAACAACAGTAGCCGTTTAATCATCAATTGACTACTAATTGACTTAATCTCAACATCAAGAGCTTTAATAGATCCATCTATCTGTTGTATAACGTTGTTTATTGCCTCTCTTTTTTGCTTGGGACTTTTTAAAATCTCTGATCCTGCATATGTACTCCCAAGCATAAGAGCCAATCTGACCCATTCATTCTTAACACTATTGGTCAAAAAGTAGGATGCTGTAAATCCACCCATACCTCCTAATAACTGTCCTGGATCATTCTGTAATGACTGAAGTTCAGCCAGTAATTTAGCTCTCTTTTCTTGCTTGATATTCCATTGTGCTTGTATCGAATTGATTTCATTTTCAATTTCAGAATATTTTGGATTATCAGTTTTTACGATGACATCTTTCTTTACAATATCAAACTGATCTTTAATTAAAAAATCAGGTGCTTCTTTTCCCTTTCGAATCTCATAGGATCGAACTTTACATGAATTACAGCAATAGATTTTACGTTTATTTGAAGTGCTAAAATCTCTGCCACAAAAAGCACACTTTTTTGCTATTTCGTCTTTCATTACGGTAACAATTTATAGTAACTAAATAATATGGTTACGGTTAATAAAAGTGCTACGTTACGGTAACACGTTACTTTACGGTACTTTTCCACTTTCCACTTCCTTATATAGGCTGGTGGAAACTGGAATGTTTTAAAAAGGTAAATCATCGTCTTGCTCCTCTTTATCATGAACCTCTAATAGGTCTTTAAAATACGTTGGTACTATTTGTTTTGATTCTATTTCCTCCGTTATAAGGCCGTGAGAGTTCATGAAGTTAATTACATTATAAACTGCGGACTTCTTAATCCCGAGTTCCTCCATGAGCTTGTCTTTAAAAGACCGTTTATCCATGCTCTCTAATCCGTTATAAAAAATGTCGTTTAAAACCTCTTTATATTCTTCGATCTTCATTATTTCCTTATCAGCTCCCGATTTTTTCCCACTACTTACATGACACTGCTTTTCACTATCCCATTTGAATTGAAGCAAAGGAATATCAATGGCATTGGCATTCCTGCAATATTTAGGATTTATTGTGCATGTATCACCCTCTCTTTCGATAATGATTAAGCTCTCCGCTTTTCTGTCCAATTGGCTTCCTAAGTGTCCTCTGGTTTTAATACCATCAGGATTAAGGTGTACAACTAAAACGATAGGACATTTATACTCTACTGACAATCGATGAAATAGGTCAACAACCTGATTGCTCTTCTCTTCATCATTCACACTGCTAACTAAATCGGCAACACCATCCACCAATACCAAGTGAATCCCACCAAACTTCCTATAATTATATTCAACTGTTTCTTGAATTACTCTCAACCGCTCAGCCATTGTAAATTCAAGTATGTGATAGGATTTGAAGTATTCTGGCTGATTTTCAACTCCAGCTTGTCTAAGCGCATTTTTTATTCGTTTGTGCCAATCGTATGTTGATTGCTCTGTATCAAAGTGCAATATCGCTTTGCTTTCACGATTTGGCTCAATCGTTATACCCAATGATTCATATCTAAAATCATCCTGACGAATAGCCCCCGCAATAATATTATACAATACAGCACTTTTACCTGTCTTGACTTTGCCAGCAAGTACAAGCAAATTCCCAAGGCTTAAAATATTATGTTCTTCAATCTGTAATATCGGTATTGGTTTTTCTACTGTCTGAGTTGCATCGAATGTATAAGGGGTTAATGCTTTAATGATCTCATCAAATTTCTTGTTAATTGCTTCGTTGATCAGCTCCAAAACACTATCTCTGGAAGCACCTTTTCTAACAAAATCACTGATATCCTTTTCTTTTTTACTTCCATTAAGCGGTAATACAAGATTGATAAGGCTATTTTTTTTAGCCAGATTTTCAGCTGCTTTAATACCAGTTCTATCAGTGTCATAGCAAACAAGTATATATTTAAACCTTTTGCGTATTTTTTCAAGTAATCCTTCGTCTACTACAGCCGTTTCGCTATTAAGACAAATAGCCCATAAACCCAATGATCTGAATGTTAAGACATCCTTTTCTCCACCTGTTATGATCAATTCAAGACCTGTATCAGGTAATTTATCATAACCGAAAATGTATTCCTTTGGCTTACTACCAATATACTGAAACCTCGAGGTGCAATTTGGTCTATAGATTTTACCTCCCCAATCGGATGAATACAAATATTGTGGATTGGACTTTGTAGCTTTAATTGCCTCTGCATTATTTGAATACTTTATTGACTTCAAAGGTTTCACAGCGAACTTAACCAGTACTTCTTTTGTAATCCTATACTGAGAGAAATAGCTCAGATTTGATTCATTCCATTCCTCAGGAATAAGTTCTAATTGTTTGATTTGTACAGGTTTTTTTACTTGCCTCTCTTTTCCTAATTGAAGGCTCAGTTCTCTATTGATTTTATCCAGAGCTTCTATAAACGGGATATTATAAAGAAGCTCTATAAACCTGATTGCATCACCTTTTATGCTATCATCAGCAAAATCTTTAAATAAATAAACACCTGAACTGCGTTCTTGAAAAATAGAAAAAGATGGATGCCGATCTTTCCTTAAAGGACTTGAGAAGGCTTTACCAATTTGAAAGCTAAAATCTATAGAATGCCTAAAAACATCTAATCCCTGATTGGTTAAGCTAAGGATGTTTTCTTTTGAAATACTCATGACAAACCTCCTTCATCTTTTCCTTCAAACAGCTTTTCAATGTCGGAAAGTTTGTAATAAATTTTGTTTCCAACTTTTCTGAAGTTTAGTTCACCATCCCTCCTTTTTTGCCAGAACCATGTTGTCCCTTTACCAAGCATTTCTTTTGCTGTAGATTCTGGGATAAATTTGTTGGATATTTCGGATCAAACCATGCCAGCCATTTCGGACTATCAGTGCCAGTGATTTCGGTTTTATTAGTGCCACTATTTTCGGTTCTAATAGTGCCACCATGTGTTAAGCCACATTGATTACGGTTCTAACCGTGCCACTT
>JABINZ010000139.1 GCA_018698135.1 Bacteroidota bacterium | reverse complement strand
ATTTATAATAGTTTGGGGAGATTCCAGAGTGGCCAAATGGGGCAGACTGTAAATCTGTTGGCGTACGCCTTCGGAGGTTCGAATCCTCCTCTCCCCACATCGATCATCGAAGCCTTGGCATAGATGATCATTGACTTCCCCAGCCTTGGCAGAGGGAGTCATTGACTTTCAAGGCTTAGGCCAAGATGGTCATTTACTTTCATAGCTTTTGCTAAGAAAGTCGTTAGTTTTCCAAGCCTAGGCAAGGAAATTAGTATCGTTGACAAGGTTGGTGCATTTTGTACCTTATCCAAGGCTTCGGTGCACTATGCGGGAGTAGCTCAGCTGGTAGAGCGGCAGCCTTCCAAGCTGCAGGTCGCGGGTTCGAACCTCGTCTCCCGCTCAATCGTTGTTTGAGGCGGTTTGGGCTACAAACAGCATTTGCCGATGTAGCTCAGATGGCAGAGCGCGTCCTTGGTAAGGACGAGGTCACGGGTTCAAGTCCCGTCATTGGCTCGTTTTGTATTTAATGATTCGTAAATAATATAAGAAGTAAATTATGGCAAAAGAAAAGTTTGAACGGGGTAAACCACATGTTAATATTGGTACCATCGGACACGTTGACCATGGAAAAACTACATTAACTGCTGCTATTACAATGATTTTAGCAGAAGCAGGTGGTGCTGAGTTTAGGTCATTCGATTCAATTGACAATGCTCCGGAAGAAAAAGAGAGAGGTATCACTATCAACACAGCTCACGTTGAATATGCTACTGCAAACAGACATTATGCTCACGTTGACTGTCCAGGTCACGCTGACTACGTTAAAAACATGGTTACTGGTGCTGCCCAAATGGACGGTGCTATCCTTGTTGTTGCTGCTACTGATGGACCTATGCCTCAAACTAGAGAGCATATCCTTTTAGCACGTCAGGTTGGTGTTCCTGAATTAGTTGTATTCATGAATAAAGTGGATATGGTTGATGATGAAGAATTACTCGAACTTGTAGATATGGAAATCAGAGATCTCCTTACATTTTATGAGTTTGATGGTGATAATACACCTATTATTCAGGGTTCAGCATTAGGTGGATTAAATAATGAGCCAAAGTGGGTTGAGAAAGTTCTTGAACTGATGGCTGCAGTGGATTCATACATTCCTGTTCCTCCACGTGCTATTGACAAGCCTTTCTTAATGCCTATTGAAGATGTGTTCTCCATTACAGGAAGAGGTACTGTTGCTACAGGTAGAATTGAAAGAGGTGTTGTAAATGTTGGCGAAAAAATTCAAATCGTTGGCTTTATGGACAAACCACTTGAAACAACTTGTACAGGTGTTGAAATGTTTAGAAAATTATTGGATCGCGGTGAAGCTGGTGATAATGCCGGTTTACTTCTTAGAGGAATCGATAAAGATGAAATCAAAAGAGGTATGGTTATCGCAGCTCCAGGTTCTATAACACCACATACCAAATTCAAGGGTGAAGTTTATATCCTGAAGAAAGAAGAAGGTGGACGTCATACTCCATTCTTCACCAATTACCGTCCACAATTCTATCTGAGAACAACTGACGTAACAGGTGTTGTTCATTTACCAGAGGGTGTTGAAATGGTAATGCCAGGTGATAACATCACAATTTCTGTTGAACTTATTATGCCAGTTGCTATGGATAAAGGTTTACGTTTCGCTATTCGCGAAGGTGGACGTACTATTGGTGCTGGTCAGGTAACAGAAATAGTTGAATAGTTAGTTTCCGTAATCATTAAAGGACACGGGTGTAGCTCAATTGGCAGAGCATTGGTCTCCAAAACCAAAGGCTGGGAGTTCGACTCTCTCCACCCGTGCTTTAGGAGTTAATATTATGTTCTTAAGAATTAAAAATGCATTAGTAGTTACAGTGGATGAATTAGTTCACAAAGTAACTTGGCCTACGTGGGAAGAATTGCAATCAAGTGCTGTAATTACATTGGTTACATCATTGATTTTTGCCTTGATCGTTTTTGTCATGGATTCGGTTTTTAAGAACCTTTTCGAAATTTTTTACGAGCTTTTTCAATAAAAATCAAAAATGTCTGACTTTAAGTATTACGTAGTTAGAGTGATCAGCGGAAGAGAAATTAAGATCAGAGAGCATATTTTGTTCGAGATCGAAAAAAGTAATCTTCAGCATATGGTCAGGCAAATATTGGTGCCTGTTGAAAAGGTAGTTCAATTGAAAAATGGGAAAAAAGTTACGAAAGAAAAGAATTTTTATCCTGGTTATGTCATTATTGAAGCCCGACTTCAAAGCGAAGTTCAGCATGCAATAAGAAATGTAACCGGAGTATTTGATTTCTTGGGTTCGAAAGATGGAGCTGTGCCACTAAGGCAGGCAGAAATTAATCGCATATTGGGTAAGATTGAGCAAGCTACTGATATGGGCGAGCAAATTGAAGTTCCATTTTTGGTTGGTGAACCTGTCAAAATTATTGATGGACCATTCACTGGCTTTAATGGAATTATTGAAGAAATCAACGAAGAGAAGAAAAAACTTAAGGTAGTAGTTAAAATATTTGGAAGGAGAACACCTGTAGAGTTGAATTACATGCAGGTTGAAAAAGGTTAATTTTATGGCAAAAGAAGTAACAGGCTTTATTAAGCTTCAGATAAGAGGAGGAGCTGCTAACCCATCTCCACCGGTTGGCCCAGCATTGGGTTCTAAAGGTGTGAATATTATGGAGTTTTGCAAGCAGTTTAATGCCAGAACTCAGGCTATGGCAGGGAAATTAGTTCCTGTGGTGATTTCTGTATATGGAGACAAATCATTTAGTTTTGAGATCAAAACACCTCCTGCTGCAGCACAAATATTAGAAGTTACCAAATTAAAGAAAGGTTCTCCTGAGTCAAACAGAGCCAAAGTTGGTAGCATTAGCTGGGATCAAATTAAGGGAATTGCTGAAAGCAAGATACCTGATTTGAATACTGAAAAAGTTGAATCAGCAATGAGAATGGTAGCCGGTACGGCTAGAAGTTTAGGGGTTACTGTAAAAGGGAAAGCTCCCTGGGAAAATTAAAAAATAAGGCTGTGAAACTTACAAAAAACACAAAAGCATCTGCTGCTAAAATAGAAGCAGAGAAGTTATATGATCTTAAAGAAGCGTCACAATTAGTAAAAGATGTTACTTTTACGAAATTTGATGCATCCGTAGATATGGATGTCAGATTAGGAGTCGATCCTAAGAAAGCCAATCAAATGGTGAGAGGTATTGCAACGCTTCCTCATGGTACTGGTAAAGAATTGAAAGTTCTGGTCCTTTGTAATCCCGAAATAGTTGATGCCGCTATTGAAGCAGGCGCTGACTATGCCGGTTTAGATGAATATCTTGAAAAAATCAAAGGAGGATGGACCGATATTGATACAATTATCACTAGTCCTGATGTAATGCCGAAATTAGGTCGATATGGAAAAGTTTTGGGACCGAGGGGTTTGATGCCCAATCCAAAAGCAGGTACAGTTACAACTGATATCCCTAAAGCTGTGAAAGAAGTGAAAAGTGGAAAAATAGACTTCAAGGTAGATAAGTTTGGTATTATTCATACGCCTATCGCAAGAGCCTCTTTTGAAGCAATTCAAATAAGTGAAAATTGCGCAGAGTTATTACGCGTAATTAATAAACTTCGTCCAGCTTCAGCAAAAGGTACCTATTTCAAGGGCGTCACGATTTCAAGTACGATGAGCCCGGGCATTGATATTGACATTAAATCTGTTCCCGGATTATAAACAACGACATGAAAAGAGAAGAGAAAATAGAGTTAGTAGAACGGATTAGTGAGCGAGTTAAAGCTAGTGGCAACTTCTATTTGGCCGATGTTTCCGATTTAACAGTTAATCAAACAACTGAGCTGAGGAAGCTATGCCAGAAAAAAGGGATTGAACTAAGTGTTTCTAAAAATACATTTATCAGAAAAGCCTTGGAGAAAATAGGATTTACTGACGAAGAATTGTTAGACTCATTAAAAGGACCATCTTCTTTGATGTTTGCTGAGAGTATTAATGCTCCTGCTAAACTGATTAAGGAATTCAGAAGAACACATAAAAAACCATTGTTAAAGGCTGCTTATGTGGAAGATTGCATTTATATTGGTGATGATAAACTCGATGCTTTAGTTAATCTGAAGTCACGCGATGAATTAATTGCTGATGTATTGGCATTACTGAGTTCTCCAATGCACAATCTGATTGGTGCTTTGAATAGCGGTAAAAATAATATAACCGGTGTTCTAAAAACGTTATCAGAAAAAGAATAATTAATTAAGTAATTTAATAAACACCACTAAAAATTGGTATAATGGCAGATATTAAGGCAATAGCCGAAGAGCTAGTAAATCTTACAGTAAAGGAAGTAAATGAATTGACAGGTTTACTAAAAGACGAGTACGGAATAGAGCCTGCAGCAGCAGCTGTAGCTATAGCCGCACCGGGAGCTGGCGCAGGTGATGGCGCTGAAGTTGAAGAGCAAACCGAATTTGATGTAGTGCTTAAAGCTGCTGGAGGACAAAAACTTCAGGTAGTTAAAGTAGTTAAAGACATCACAGGTTTAGGCCTCAAAGAAGCAAAAGAAATAGTAGATTCAGCACCTAAAGCAGTTAAAGAAGGTGTTTCTAAAGAAGAAGCTGAAAGTTTCAAGTCCAGATTAGAAGAAGTAGGTGCAGAAGTTGAACTTAAGTAATTAAGTGACTTTTGTTCTGGCAAACATATTAGCCCTACATTACATACCTTTTACTGTTTTTTACAGTAAAAGGTATGCTTTATCTATTGAGCATCAAAATTCATTAAATTGATTTGTCTTGAAAGAGAATAATAAACGTATCAATTTCGGGACTATAGAAAGTCCCATTCCATATCCAGATTTTCTTGAAATACAGTTAAAGTCTTTTCAGGACTTCTTCCAGATTGAAACATTATCGGATGAGAAGAAAGAAGAGAACTTATATAAAGTTTTTCAGGAAAATTACCCTATAACTGATTCCAGGGGAATTTTTGTATTGGAATTTCTCGACTATTTTATCGATCCTCCGAAGTATTCTATTGAAGAATGCATTGAAAGAGGTTTGACCTATAGTGTAGCATTAAAGGCTCGCCTGAAGCTATATTGTACCGATGAAGAACACGAGGAATTCGAAACCACTGTTCAGGATGTGTATTTAGGAACCATTCCATACATGACCGTAAGAGGATCTTTTGTTATTAATGGTGCGGAAAGAGTAATTGTTTCTCAATTACACAGATCGCCAGGAGTATTCTTTAGTCAGAGTTATCATACTAGTGGTGTGAAGCTTTATTCAGCCAGGGTAATACCGTTTAAAGGTAGTTGGATGGAATTTGCTACAGATGTAAACAACGTTATGTTTGCTTACATCGATCGCAAGAAGAAGTTCCCAGTAACTACTTTGTTACGTGCCATTGGTTACGAAACTGACAAAGATATTTTGGAACTGTTTAACCTAGCTGAAGAAGTAAAGGTTAAAAAAACAGAACTGAAAAAAATCATCGGTCGCAGACTCGCTGCACGTGTATTGCGTAAGTGGGTTGAGGATTTTGTTGATGAAGACACTGGAGAAGTTGTTTCTATTGAAAGAAATGAGATTATTCTTGAACGTGATACCATCATTCAGGATGAACATATTGACTTAATCTTAAATGCAAATGCAAAAGTGGTTATTCTGCATAAAGAAAATACCAATACGCATGAGTATGAGATTATCTACAATACACTGCAGAAAGATCCATCGAACACAGGAAAAGAAGCGTTAGAATATATCTACCGACAATTGCGTAATGCTGATCCACCGGATGAAGAAACTGCCCGTGGAATTATTGAAAAGCTGTTCTTTTCAGATAAGCGTTATGACCTCGGAGATGTAGGGCGTTATAGACTGAACAAAAAGTTAAACCTCAACACTGATGAGGAAACGAAAGTTCTGACACAAGAAGATATTATTCAGATTATCAAATATCTGATTTTACTTAGTAATTCTAAGCAAGATGTCGATGATATTGACCATTTGAGTAACAGAAGGGTTAAAACAGTTGGAGAGCAACTGTATTCTCAGTTTGGAGTTGGATTATCCAGAATGGCTCGTACTATTCGCGAAAAGATGAATGTACGAGACAATGAGGTGTTTAAACCAGTTGATTTGGTTAACGCCAGAACATTGACTTCCGTTTTAAATTCCTTCTTTGGAACCAACCAATTATCTCAATTTATGGATCAAACCAATGTTTTGGCAGAGGTTACTCATAAAAGGAGATTATCAGCTTTAGGCCCTGGTGGTTTGTCAAGAGAAAGAGCTGGTTTTGAGGTACGTGACGTTCACTATACACATTATGGCCGTTTATGTACTATTGAAACACCTGAAGGTCCGAATATTGGACTTATCTCTACCTTATCGGTTTATGCAAAAATCAACAGCATGGGTTTCATTGAAACACCATATAAAAGAGTTGAAAAGAGTATCGTTAAGTCAGGAAAAGAAAATGTAGAGTATTTATCTGCTGAAGAAGAAGACTTGCATATTATTGCTCAGGCAAATGCACCTTTGGATATGAAAACTGGAAAATTCCAGAATGATAAAGTTAAAGCTCGTGAAGGTGGTGAATTTGTTATAACTGATACGGATAATATTCATTTCATGGATGTTTCTCCGAATCAGATTGTATCTATTGCTGCTTCACTGATTCCTTTCCTTGAGCATGATGATGCAAACAGAGCTTTGATGGGATCAAACATGCAACGTCAGGCAGTTCCTTTAATTCGTCCAGAATCGCCTATTGTAGGTACAGGAATCGAAGAAAGGCTTGCACACGATTCACGCATGTTCTATATTGCCGAATACGATGGTGTTATTGAGTATGTTGATGCCAATGAAATTGTTGTAAAGTATAACAGAAGCGAAGAAGATAAAATTGTTGACTTTGATGGCGATGTTAAAAAGTACAAATTAATTAAGTTCAAACGTACCAATCAAAATACCTGTATTAATATTACACCTATTGTTGCAAAAGGCGAAAAGGTTAAAAAAGGACAGATATTGTGTGATGGTTTCTCCACTGAAAAAGGAGAAATTGCACTAGGTCGAAACTTGATGGTTGCTTTTATGCCTTGGCAGGGTTATAATTTTGAGGATGCTGTTGTTATTTCAGAAAAAACAGTAAAGGAAGATTATTATACATCAATACATGTTACAGAATATGAACTGGATGTTCGCGACACAAAACGTGGAATGGAAGAATACACTTCCGATATTCCAAACGTTAGTGAAGAAGCAACCAGAAATCTGGATGAAAATGGTTTAATCCGAATTGGTGCAGAGGTTATTGAAGGAGATATATTGATTGGTAAGATTACACCAAAGGGTGAATCAGAGCCTTCTCCTGAGGAAAAACTTTTGAAAGCTATTTTTGGAGATAAAGCAGGTGATGTAAAAGATGTTTCATTACGTGTTCCTCCTTCAGCCAAAGGTATAGTTATTGAGAAAAAATTATTCGAAAGAGCTAAGCGAGATAAAGAGCTTAAAGTCAAGAATAAAGAAGAACTAACCAAACTTGAAAAATCGAATAGCAAAAATCTGGAAACATTCAGACAATTGTTGATTGATAAATTATTAAAACTTCTTGCTGGCGAAACTTCACGAGGTGTTGTCAATGAGTATAGTGATGTAATTATTCCAAGAGGAAATAGATTTACACAAAAATCGCTTCTTAAAATTGAAGATTTCAATTTATTAAGACCTGAGAAATGGTGTAATAATGAAGAAAAGAATAATCTTGTTAAGAGAATTCTTCAGAATTACAAAGCGAAGCACAACGAAGAAATTGGAATTTTCAGACGTGAGCAATATGCTTTAACTATTGGAGATGAACTTCCAACTGGTGTTGTTAAGCTTGCTAAAGTTTATGTAGCTGAAAAACGTAAACTGAAGGTAGGGGATAAAATGGCCGGACGTCATGGAAACAAAGGTGTTGTTGCTAAGATTGTTCCTGAAGAGGATATGCCTTTCCTAGAAGATGGAACTCCGGTAGATATCGTACTGAATCCACTTGGTGTGCCTTCAAGGATGAACTTGGGTCAAATTTACGAATCTATCCTTGGATGGGCAGGAAAAGAATTGGGTGTCAAGTTTGCCACGCCAATTTTTGATGGTGCATCTGAAGAGCAGATTGAAAAATACATGGTCGATGCTAAGATTCCTTTGTATGGTAAGACCTATTTATACAATGGATTAACAGGAGATCGTTTCCACCAGCCAACAACTGTAGGAGTAATTTACATGTTGAAATTGGTTCACATGGTTGATGATAAAATGCATGCACGTTCAATCGGGCCATATTCATTAATAACGCAACAACCTTTGGGTGGTAAGTCACAGTTTGGAGGCCAGCGTTTTGGTGAAATGGAAGTTTGGGCACTTGAAGCATTTGGAGCGTCTAATATTTTACGTGAGATACTGACCATAAAATCTGATGATATTGTGGGTCGTGCTAAAACGTATGAGGCTATTGTAAAAGGTGAGCCTATTCCTGAACCTGGAATTCCAGAATCAATTAATGTTTTGATTAATGAGCTTAAAGGACTGGCTCTCGATATTCAATTTGATTAACCTTAATATTTAAAGAGAAAATATGTCTCTTAGAAAGAATAAAAAGAAAATTGATAGCAATTTTACCAAGGTTAAAATTGGTCTTGCATCTCCAGAAACCATTTTAGATTGGTCTTATGGAGAAGTAACAAAACCGGAAACAATTAATTACAGAACATTCAAGCCTGAAATGGGCGGTTTATTCTGTGAGCGAATTTTTGGCCCGGTAAAAGACTATGAATGCCATTGTGGTAAATACAAGCGAATCAGATATAAAGGTATTGTTTGTGATCGTTGCGGTGTTGAAGTAACTGAAAAGCGTGTAAGGCGTGAACGAATTGGACATATTAATCTGGTTGTTCCTGTAGCACATATCTGGTATTTCAAATCACTACCAAACAAAATTGGATACTTACTTGGAATTTCTTCCAAGAAGTTGGAGATGATCGTATACTATGAAAGGTATGTTGTTATCCAGCCAGGTCTTAAAGAAGAAGATGGAGTAAATCGTCTTGATTTCTTAACAGAAGAAGAATATCTAGAGATTGTTGATTCATTACCTGAAGAAAATCATTACTTAGATGATAGTGATCCAAATAAGTTTATTGCTAAAATGGGTGGCGATGCATTGTTTAGTTTATTGATGCGCATCAATTTGGATGATCTTTCTTATGATTTAAGACATAAAGCAAATACAGAAACTTCTCAACAACGTAAAAATGAAGCTTTAAAGAGGCTGAAAGTAATTGAAAGTTTCCGCGAAGCAAATACAAAAGCTGAAAATCGTCCTGAATGGATGATGATTAAAATTTTACCAGTAATGCCTCCTGAATTAAGGCCTTTGGTGCCTTTGGATGGTGGTCGTTTTGCATCTTCTGACTTAAATGATTTATACAGAAGAGTTATCATTAGAAATAATCGACTGAAGAGACTGATTGAAATAAAAGCTCCTGAAGTTATTCTTAGAAACGAAAAGAGAATGCTTCAAGAAGCTGTCGATTCATTATTTGATAATTCACGTAAAGCAAGTGCTGTAAAAACGGAAGGTAACCGTCCTTTGAAATCTCTTAGTGATATGCTAAAGGGAAAGCAAGGACGTTTCCGTCAGAACTTATTAGGTAAAAGAGTTGACTTTTCCGGTCGTTCTGTTATTGTTGTAGGTCCAACACTTAAAATGCATGAGTGTGGTGTGCCTAAAGCAATGGCTGCTGAATTGTTTAAGCCTTTCATTATCAGAAAACTGATTGAAAGAGGTATTGTTAAAACAGTTAAATCGGCTAAGAAAATAGTTGAGCGTAAGGACAATATGATATGGGATATCCTCGAAAATGTATTGAAAGGCCATCCTGTTATGTTAAACCGTGCTCCAACTTTGCACAGGTTAGGTATTCAATCATTCCAGCCAAAATTAATTGAAGGAAAAGCCATCCAATTACATCCTCTTGTTTGTACTGGATTTAATGCTGACTTTGATGGTGACCAAATGGCGATTCACGTTCCATTGGGCCACGCTGCTATATTAGAGGCACAACTATTAATGCTTGCCTCGCACAACATTCTTACTCCTGCTAATGGATCTCCAATTGTAGTTCCATCTCAGGATATGGTTTTAGGTCTTTATTATCTGACAAAAGGTAAAAGATCGACTAAAGAAGAGCCTATTATTGGTGAAGGAAGTGTTTTCTATTCATTCGAAGATGCTTTAATTGCCCATAATCATAATAAGGCCGATCTGCATGCATATGTAAAGATTTCAGTCGAGAATATGCAGGATGATGGAAGCCTTAAGAAAGAAATAATTGAAACCACTATTGGTCGGATTATTCTGAATCAACACGTTCCAAAGGAAATGGGATTCTTGAATGAGCTTTTAACGAAGAAAGCTTTACGAGATATTATTGGAGATATTATCAGGAGAACTGGTTATGAAAAAACAGCCAAATTCCTTGATGATATTAAAGATATGGGTTTCCATTACTCATTTATTGGCGGACTTTCCTTTAACCTGAAGGACATACCTGTTCCTGTTGAAAAGGACGAACTTATTTTAAGTGCTCAGGCCGAAGTTGATGAAATTACCGATAACTATTTGAATGGTTTTATCACCAACAATGAAAGATACAATCAGGTTATCGATATCTGGACTAGAATTACAAATAGTGTCACCAAACATCTTTTAAGACACTTAGCAACAGATAGAGATGGGTTTAATCCGATTTTCATGATGCTTGATTCTGGTGCCAGAGGTTCTAAAGAACAGATTAGACAGCTTGGTGGAATGAGGGGATTGATGGCTAAACCACGTAAACACGTTTCTGGTGGTGGTGCAGGTGAAATTATTGAAAACCCAATTCTTTCTAACTTTAAAGAAGGATTGTCAGTTCTTGAGTATTTCATCTCTACTCACGGTGCTCGTAAAGGTCTTGCTGATACTGCCCTGAAAACTGCGGATGCTGGTTATTTAACTAGACGACTTCATGATGTATCTCAAGATGTAGTTATACGTGAAGATGATTGTGGTACTTTAAGAGGATTGAATATTTCTGCCCTTAAAGACAATGAAGAAATTGTTGAAACTTTATTGGAAAGAATACTTGGACGTGTTGCCTTACATGATATTTACCATCCTATTACAGGAGATAAAATTATTACTGCAGGGAATGAAATAACAGAAGAGATTTCAATTATAATAACAGAGAGCCCAATTGAAAGTGTTGAAATTCGTTCAGTACTTACATGTGAAGCTCGAAGTGGAGTTTGTGAGAAGTGTTATGGACGTAACCTGGCAACTGGTCGCATGATTCAGCGCGGAGAAGCTGTTGGAGTTATTGCTGCTCAATCAATTGGTGAACCTGGAACACAGCTTACACTTCGTACTTTCCACGTTGGAGGAACAGCATCTAAAATTGCATCTGAAAGTCAGATTAATGCAAAAGTTGATGGAAAACTGGAGTTCTCTGGAATACGTAGTGTTCAGTATGAAGTTGACGGACAAGAACGTAATATAGTTGTGAGTCGTTCTGGTGAAATCAGAATATTAGACACAAAATTAAATGTCATTGTATTTACTCATAATGTTCCTTATGGAGCTATTTTGGAAGTGAAAGATGGTGATAAAGTTGAAAAAGGACTCAAAATATGTAGTTGGGATCCGTATAATGCGCTGATTATTTCAGAATTTGATGGTACAATTAAGTTCAAGCACATTATTGAGAATATTACATTTAGAGAAGAAGCAGATGAGCAAACCGGTCACAAAGAGAAGGTGCTTATTGAAACAAAAGATAAAACAAAAATTCCTTCCATTATTATCGAAGATAAAGATGGAAATGTATTAAAAGATTATAATGCACCTGTTGGAGGTCACATTATGATTCAGGATGACATTAAAGTCACAAAGGGAACAACCTTGATAAAAATTCCAAGATCGACTAGTCGAACTCGAGATATTACAGGTGGTTTGCCAAGGGTAACCGAGCTTTTTGAAGCACGTAATCCTTCAAATCCTGCTGTTATTTCTGAGATTGATGGTGTTGTATCTTTTGGTGGAGTTAAAAGAGGAAATAGAGAGATCATTATTGCCTCAAAACAAGGCGATGTAAAGAAATATCTTGTTCCTTTGTCAAAACATATCCTGGTTCAGGAAAATGACTTTATCAAAGCAGGAAATGCATTGTCAGATGGTGCAATTACACCAGCTGATATATTGAAAATAAAAGGACCGTTTGCAGTACAGCAATATATATTGAATGGAATCCAAGAAGTTTATCGTTTGCAAGGTGTGAAAATCAATGACAAACACATTGAAGTTATCACTCGACAAATGATGCAGAAGGTGACCATAGTGAAGCCTGGAGATACCAGATTCCTTGAGAATGATGCAGTTGATAAGTTCAAAGTTATTGAAGAAAATAACTGGATCTACGATAAGAAAGTAGTCATCGAAGAAAACGATTCACCAAATCTTAAGAAAGGAATGATTATCAGTGCCAGAAGGTTAAGGGAAGAAAACTCTAACCTGAAGCGTAAAGATAAAAAATTGGTAGAAGCCAGAGATGCTGTTCCAGCTACGGTAAGTCCGTTACTACAAGGAATCACCCGAGCTAGTTTAGGTACTAGTAGTTTTCTGTCCGCGGCCTCGTTCCAGGAAACAACAAAAGTGCTTAACGAAGCGGCAATTGCAGGTAAGGTTGATCATATGCTTGGTATTAAGGAAAATGTTATTGTTGGACATAGAATTCCGGCCGGAACCGGATTAGATGAGTTCAATAATGTTTTGGTTGGCTCAAAGGAAGAATATGAACTTCTGGTAGGCGAATCTGAAAAAGAAGAAATAACAGAATAATCCTTAAAGTTTTATCATGGATGAAAATAAACCACAGCAAAATCAACTGAACATTGAATTGCCGGAAGAAATAGCGGAAGGGATATACTCGAATTTGGCGATCATAACGCACTCTAATCAAGAGTTTGTTATCGATTTTATCCGAATTATGCCAGGTATCCCTAAAGCTAAAGTAAAGTCTCGGATCGTGTTATCGCCACAACATGCTAAAAGATTACTTGGCGCTTTGCAGGAAAACGTAAATAAGTTTGAGTCCCTTCACGGAAAAATCAAGAATGAAGATGGTTTTGAAGGTATTCCTCTTAATTTCGGAGGACCTGCTCCAAAAGCGTAAAAAATTTTAAAATTTATTGAAGGTACTTTTCTATTAATAGAGAAAAGAGTTATACCTTTGCAGTCCTTTAAAAATTGAAATAATTATAGGTCTATGCCAACTATACAACAATTAGTAAGAAAAGGAAGGAAGCAAATTGTTAAGAAAAGCAAGTCTCCTGCACTGGATTCATGCCCTCAAAAGCGTGGTGTATGTACAAGAGTGTACACCTCTACACCTAAAAAGCCGAATTCTGCAATGAGAAAGGTTGCCAGAGTAAGATTAACGAATGGTAAAGAGGTGAATGTTTACATTCCCGGAGAAGGTCACAATTTGCAAGAACACTCCATTGTATTGATCAGAGGTGGTAGAGTAAAAGACCTTCCTGGTGTTAGGTATCACATTATTCGTGGTGCGCTAGATACATTAGGAGTAGATGGCAGAACACAATCCCGTTCAAAATATGGGACTAAGAAACCTAAAAAATAATTTATAAATCGAATAGCAAATGAGAAAAGGGCGTCCAAAGAAACACGAAATAAAGCCAGATCCAAGATATGGTGATGTTCTGCTGACAAAGTTTGTAAATAACATGATGTTTGACGGTAAAAAAGCAGTCGCATTTAAAGTTATTTACGATGCGTTGGATATCGTGAAAGTGAAGAATAAAGAGAAGGAAGAACTCGAAATTTGGAAAATTGCCCTGAACAATATTATGCCTGCTGTAGAGGTTAAAAGTAGACGTATTGGAGGTGCCACTTTCCAAATTCCTACAGAGGTAAAAGAAGGAAGACGTGCTTCATTAGGTATGAAATGGATGTATACTTATGCACGCAAAAGAGGTGGGAAATCAATGGCTGACAAATTAGCTGCTGAAATTCTGGCCGCATATAACAATGAAGGAGCTGCCGTTAAAAAGAAAGAAGATACACATCGTATGGCAGAAGCAAACAAAGCATTTTCACACTTTAGATTCTAAATGGCAATGGCAAAAGCAGAAAATACAAGTCTTGTCTTTAATCGTAACATCGGTATCATGGCACACATTGATGCTGGTAAAACTACGACTACTGAGCGGATATTGTATTATGCCGGTGTGAATTACAAACTAGGTGAAGTACACGAAGGTGCTGCTACCATGGACTGGATGGTTCAGGAGCAGGAAAGAGGAATCACCATTACTTCAGCTACCACAAAGATTTTTTGGAAGTATAAGGATAATGCTTATGCTATAAATATAATAGATACTCCAGGACACGTTGATTTTACTGTTGAAGTAGAACGTTCACTACGAGTTTTGGATGGTGCAGTTGCGCTTTTCTGTGCTGTAGGTGGTGTAGAGCCCCAATCAGAAACAGTATGGAAACAAGCAAATAAGTACAATGTTCCCCGAATCGCATTTGTAAATAAAATGGATAGGGCAGGTGCCGATTTCTTTTCAGTTGTTGACCAGCTGAAGAATAAGTTAGGAGCGAATCCTGTTCCAATTCACATACCAATTGGTGCTGAAAACGAGTTTGTAGGAAGTATTGACCTGATCAAACAAAAAGCATTAATTTGGAATGATGAAGATTTTGGTATGTCATTCGAAGTTCAGGACATTCCTGAAGATATGATCGAAATAACAAGTGAATGGCGAGATAAGTTATTAGAAGCAATTTCTGATAATGACGACCTTTTACTCGAAAAATATTTAACAGATCCTGATACAATAACAGAAGAAGAAATTGAAAATGGTATTCGCAATGCTGCTGTTACCATGAACATTACTCCTGTTTTTTGTGGTTCTGCATTTAAAAATAAAGGAATTCAGCCTTTATTGGATTCAATTATTAAATATTTACCCTCCCCGGTAGATTTACCACCCATCTGTGGGATTAATCCTGATACAGACGAAGAGGAATTCAGAAATTCAGATCCTAAAGAGCCATTCAGTGCGCTTGTTTTTAAAATTGTGACGGATCCTTTTGTAGGTAAATTAGCTTATTTCAGAGTCTATAGTGGAACATTGAACGGAGGCGAAGCTGTATTGAATATTCGAACAAGCAAGAAAGAACGCATGTCCAGAATATATCAGATGCATGCGAATAAACAAAACCCTATTGAATCGATTAAGGCAGGAGATATTGGTGCTGGTGTTGGATTCAGGGATATTAAAACCGGAGATACCTTAACCGCATTAAAAAGTCCAATTCTTTTAGAATCCATGGATTTTCCAGATCCAGTTATTGGTATTGCCGTAGAGCCTCGTACACAGGCAGATATGGATAAACTCAGCATTGCTTTAAGCAAATTAGCAGAAGAAGATCCAACATTTACAGTACGAACGGCTATTGATACAGGTCAAACAGTTATTTCAGGTATGGGTGAATTACATCTGGAAATAATTGTAGATCGTTTAAAAAGAGAATTTAAAGTAGATTGTAACCAAGGAGCACCGGAGGTTTCATATAAAGAAGCTATTACGACTTCAGTTACATATAAAGAAGTATATAAGAAACAAACTGGTGGTAGAGGAAAATTTGCTGAAATAGAGTTTGAATTAATTCCAGCAGAAGAAGGAGTGAAAGGAGTTCAGTTTGTTAATGAAATTGTTGGAGGATCTATTCCTAGAGAATTTATTCCAGCAGTTGAAAAAGGATTCAATATAGCGTTGACAAATGGTGTTATTGCTGGCTATCCTTTAGAAGGTGTTAAAGTTCGGGTTTTTGATGGTAGTTATCATGCTGTTGATTCTGATTCACTTTCTTTCGAAACAGCTGCAAAATTAGGATTCAGAGAAGCCGCAAAAAAGGCTAACCCGGTCTTGATGGAGCCATTTATGAATGTGGAAGTCGTTACACCTGAGGATTATCTTGGGGATGTAATTGGTGATTTGAATAGAAGACGTGGACAAATGGAAGGTGCAGACATGAGAGGAAATTCTCAAATTGTTAAAGCCAAAGTTCCATTGTCAGAAATGTTTGGATATGTGACCACTCTGAGGACATTAACTTCAGGGCGAGGTCTTTCAACAGTAACATTTTCTCATTACGACAGAGTTCCTGACGCAATTGAGACTAAGTTATTAGCGAAAATTAAAGGTGAGACATTAAAAGTATAACTAATAGAATGGGCACTCAAAAAATTAGAATAAAGTTGCGTTCTTACGACCATAGCCTGGTTGACAAGTCAGCAGAAAAGATTGTCAAAACGGTGAAAACAACTGGTGCAGTTGTTAATGGTCCGATTCCTTTACCATCGAGGAAGAAGATTTTTACGGTATTAAAATCTCCTCACGTAAATAAGAAGGCAAGAGAGCAATTTGAACTTTGTTCACATAAAAGAATGATTGACATTTATAGCACAAGTGCTAAAACTGTTGATGCTCTAATGAAACTGGAATTGCCAGGTGGTGTTGATGTAGAAATAAAAGTATAATCATGGTAGGTATTATAGGGAAAAAACTGGGAATGACCAGTATTTTTAATGAGAATGGGGATAATATTCCCTGCACTGTGATTCAAGCTGGTCCTTGTGTTGTAACACAATTGAAAAACAAGGATGGCAAGGATGGCTATAATGCTGTACAGTTAAGTTATGGTGAGCGTAGACTTAAGTCCACAAACAAGCCAATGGCAGGGCATTTTAAAAATGCGAATACAACTCCAAAAGTTTTTGTTGCTGAATTTAAAAACCTGAGAAGATACGAAGGTGTTGAAAACCTCAAATTAGGTGATACATTGGATATTGGAATTTTTAATGTTGACGAGTGGGTGGATGTAACAGGAACTTCTAAAGGAAAAGGTTTTCAGGGAGTTGTAAAACGTCATGGTTTTCATGGAGTTGGAGGTCAAACACACGGTCAGCATAACAGAGGTCGTGCACCTGGTTCAATTGGTGCTGCATCTTACCCCGCCCGAGTTTTCAAAGGAATGAGAATGGCCGGTCGAATGGGTGGAGATAAAGTCAAGGTATTTAACTTGATTATTGCCAAATTAGATCACGATAATAATTTGATCTATTTAAAGGGTGCTGTTCCTGGATCAAAAGGTTCATACATAATTATTGAGAAATAGTATTATGAAAGTAGATGTATATAATATAAAGGGTGAAAAAACTTCAAAGAAGATTGATCTTCCAAAAGAAGTTTTTGGTATTGAGCCAAACGATCATGCTATATATCTGGATGTAAAACGGATAATGGCCTCCATGCGTCAGGGAACTCATAAAGCTAAAGAAAGAGCCGATATAACAGGTTCAACCAAAAAATTGAGAAAGCAAAAAGGAACTGGAGCTGCCCGAGTTGGAAGTATTAAGAATCCAATTTTTCGTGGAGGGGGACGAGTTTTTGGTCCACGCCCGAGGAACTATGATATTAAGCTGAACAAAAAAGTGAAAGAATTAGCTCGTAAATCAGCCCTTTCATACAAATTAGCAGAAAAGAAAGTGATCGTAGTTGAGGATTTTAATTTCGAAGATCCTAAAACAAAAGAGTACATTTTATTCTTGAATAATTTGAAAATTGATAATAAGAAGAGTCTCGTTATCACTTCTATTGAGAATATCAATGTATATCTTTCAGCCAGAAATGTTCCCGATGCTTACATCTGCCCTCCTGAAAATGTTAACACATATGAGATTCTGAATAACGATTCTATCGTATTGACGGAAAGTGCGGTTGAAGTTATTAATAAAATCTTACTGAATTAAAGGACTGATGAATATAATTAAAAAGCCATTGATTACGGAGAAATATTCTGCTTTAGGAGAAAGTCAGAATAAATACGGTTTTATTGTTGATAAAAAAGCATCCAAAGATCAAATCAAGTATGAAGTTGAAAAACTTTATAGTGTTGAAGTAACATCAGTAAACACAATGATTTATTTAGGTAAGCCAAAAACAAGATACACTAAACGTAATATCGTTAATGGTAGAACAAACAGCTTTAAGAAAGCTGTCGTTTCGTTAAAAGAAGGACAAATTATAGATTTCTATAGTAATATCTAAAGTCATGGTATTAAAAAGATTAAAACCGATTACACCAGGTCAACGATTTTCAGTATTGAATGCATATGCTGAAATCAGTACCAATAAGCCAGAAAAAAGCCTGACAAAACCACTGAAAAAATCAGGGGGTAGAAACAATCAGGGCCGAATGACAGTAAGATACATAGGTGGTGGTCATAAGAAACTTTACAGGATTATTGATTTTAAAAGAGATAAATTGAATATCCCTGCTATTGTTGAGTCCATTGAATATGATCCGAACCGCTCTGCTTTTATTTCTCTTTTGAAATATAAAGATGGGGAGAAAAGATACATGCTTACTCCGCAAGGTATTAAAATTGGTCAAGAGGTAATAAGTGGAAAAGTAGCACCTGAAATTGGTAACTGCTTGAAATTAAGCGATATTCCTTTAGGTACTTATATTCATAACATCGAGTTACATCCAGCTAAAGGAGGCGAAATTGTTAGAAGTGCCGGAACTTTTGCACAGTTAGTGGCGAGAGAAGGAAAATATGCTACTATCAAATTGCCATCTGGTGAGGTTCGTAATATTCTGGTTACTTGTTGTGCAACAATTGGCGTAGTTTCTAATTCTGATCACAATCTGGTTAAATTAGGAAAAGCAGGTAGAACACGCTGGCAGGGACGCAGGCCTAGAACAAGAGGTGTTGCTATGAATCCAGTCGATCACCCAATGGGTGGTGGTGAAGGTAAATCTTCCGGTGGACATCCAAGATCAAGAAAAGGTTTGTATGCTAAAGGTAAAAAAACCAGAAGCAGAACTAAACCATCGAATAAACTTATCATAGAGAGAAGAAAAAAATAAGATATGGCTAGGTCAATTAAGAAAGGTCCATACGTGTTTTGGAAATTAGAGCTGAAAGTTCAGAAAATGAACGAAGGCAGTAAAAAAACTGTGATTAAGACTTGGTCAAGACGATCAATGATTATCCCTGATTTTGTAGGACATACGTTTGCGGTGCATAATGGAAGTAAGTTTATCCCTGTTTATGTTACAGAAAATATGGTGGGACATAAATTAGGAGAATTTTCACCAACAAGAAATTTCCGAGGACACCCAGTTAAAAAGTAAGTAAATGGAAGCAATAGCAAAACTAAATAATTGCCCTTACTCACCAAGAAAGATGAGGTTGCTTGCTGATATTATCAGAGGCAAAAGTGTAGAGGATGCATTAAATATTGTGAAGTTTCATCCGAAGAAACCGTATGGTCTTAAATTGGAGAAATTAATTTTATCTGCAATTTCTAATTATCAGGTGAAGAGCGAGGAAGTTAAAATTGATGAGAGCAATCTTTTTGTTAAGTCAATTACAGTAGATAATGCTCGTCAATTAAAACGGATCAGACCTGCACCTCAAGGAAGAGCGCATCGTATCAGGAAAAGATCAAATCATGTGACCCTGATTATAGGTTCACATGAAGCTAAAATTGAAACAGAAAAAATTGAAGATAACACTGCAGAATAATTAATATGGGACAAAAAGTAAATCCGATAGCATTACGTTTAGGTTATATCAGGGGATGGGAGTCTACCTGGTATGCGGAAAAAGACTATGCTGTAAAACTGATGGAAGATAATCAAATCAGGCAGTATGTTTACGCCAGATTATCAAAAGGTGGAATTGCAAGAGTAGTAATTGAAAGAACACTGAAGCGAATTACTGTTACCGTTCACACATCAAGACCAGGTTTGGTTATTGGAAAAGGCGGTAATGAAGTGGATAAACTTAAAGAGGAATTGAAGAAACTTACAGGTAAAGATGTTCAAATTAATATCTATGAGATTCGCAGACCTGAGATGGAAGCAAAATTGGTGGCAGAAAATATTGCCAGCCAAATTAAAGCCAGAATGAGTTACAGAAGAGCGATGAAAATGGCTATTGCTTCAACCATGAGAATTGGTGCACAAGGTGTTAAAATTAAGTGCAGTGGTCGTTTAGGTGGTGCTGAAATGGCACGTACCGAACAATACAAAGAAGGACGTATTCCTTTACATACATTTAGATCTGATATTGATTATGCTTTGGTAGAGTCCCATACCATATATGGTACAATCGGTGTTAAAGTTTGGATTTGCAAAGGCGATGTTTATGGAAAAAGAGATTTATCTCTGAATTTCGGAGCTGGTACAGACAAACCTAAAAAAGGACCAAAGCGCTCCTCGCATTCACAACAAAGAAGAAGAAAGTAAACTTGGATATTAAATAAAATAAAATGTTACAGCCAAGGAAAACAAAATATAGGAAAGTCCAGAAAGGTAGAATTAAGGGTATGGCAATCAGAGGTTCTCAAATTGCATTTGGAACATTTGCCTTAAAAGTTCTGGAACCAACACGCATTACTGCCAATCAAATTGAAGCAGCACGTGTAGCTATTACCAGACATATGAAGAGAGAAGGGAAATTATGGATTCGTATTTTTCCAGACAAGCCTATTACCAAAAAGCCTGCTGAAGTTAGAATGGGTAAAGGTAAAGGAGCTCCTGAATATTGGGTAGCTATCTGTAAGCCAGGTAGAGTAATTTTTGAAATTGATGGTGTCGATATTGATCTCGCAAAAAGTGCGATGGCTCTGGGTGCACAAAAATTACCGGTGCTTACCAAGTTTGTTGTTAGAAAAGATTATGTAGGTTAATAAATAACTCAAAAATGAAATATACAGATATACAAGAGTTAACTACAAAAGAGTTGAAAGAATTAGTCTCTGAAGAGAAGGAGAGATATACAAAAATGAAGATCTCTCATGCAGTTTCTCCACTTGATAACCCAATGAGAATTACGGTTTCAAGAAAATTAATTGCGCAACTTAAAACAGAACTCAGAAAGAGACAACTAAGTAAATAATCTCGATAGATGGAAAACAAAGTTCAAAGAAATAGCCGTAAGGAAGTAATTGGTCGCGTTGTAAGTAGCAAAGCCGATAAATCCATATCTGTCCTGGTAGAAAGAAGAGTCAAGCACTCTATGTATGGTAAAACCATTAAGAAATCTACCAAGTTCATGGCTCATGATGAGAAGAATGAATGTGGGGAAGGCGATACTGTTCAAATTATGGAGACAAGACCTTTGAGTAAAAGTAAAAGGTGGCGTTTAGTTAAAATCTTAGAAAAGGCTAAATAAAATGATACAGAAAGAATCCAGATTAAAGGTAGCAGATAATAGCGGTGCAAAAGAAGTACTCTGTATTAGTGTACTTGGTGGTACCGGTAAAAGATATGCATCTGTTGGCGATTTAATTACAGTAACTGTAAAATCAGCCATACCTACTAGTAGTGTAAAAAAAGGTGCTGTATCAACAGCTGTTATTGTAAGAACCAGAAAAGAAGTCAGAAGAAAAGACGGTACTTATATCCGATTCGATGACAATGCTTGTGTTCTAATTAGCGAGACAAAAGAACCTGTCGCTACTAGGATTTTTGGTCCGGTTGCAAGAGAATTGCGCGAAAGACAATTCATGAAAATTGTTTCATTAGCCCCTGAAGTTGTATAATGATGAAAAAAGTTGATACGAATTATAAACTAAAAATCAAAAAAGGAGATACAGTTATGGTTATCTCTGGAAATGGTAAAGGTAAATCTGGCCGTATTCTTAGTCTTTTAAAAGAAAAGGATCGGGCAATTGTTGAAGGTGTTAATATTATTACAAAACATTCAAAGCCAACACAAGATAATCCCGATGGTGGTATTATTAAGAAAGAGGCATCCGTTCATATGTCTAATTTGATGCTGATTGATCCTAAGACATCAGAACCAACTCGGATAGGACGTAAGTTGAATGATAAGGAAAAATTAGTCAGATATTCAAAAAAATCTGGGGAGGTTATTGACAAATGAAATACGTACCGGAATATAAAAGAAAGTACATCGAGGAAGTAAGTCCCGTACTTTTCGAGAAATTGGGATATACAAATAAAATGGAAATCCCAAAATTGCAAAAGATTTCACTGAATCAGGGTGTAAATGGCGCAGTTGCCGATAAAAGATTGGTTGACAAAGCTGTTGATGAATTAACGCTTATTGCTGGACAAAAAGCGGTTCCAACCTACGCACGAAAATCAGTTTCTAATTTTAAACTCCGCGAAGGCATGCCAATTGGTGTTAAAGTAACACTTAGAGGTGATAGAATGTGGGAGTTTTTAGAGAGACTTGTTTCTGTCTCACTTCCTCGTGTTAGAGACTTTAGAGGAATTAATGATAAAGGATTTGATGGACGTGGAAATTATTCATTTGGAATATTAGAGCAAATTATTTTCGCAGAAATCGATATCGATAAAGTGTCAAAAATTAACGGTTTGGATATCACTTTGGTGACATCTGCTAAAACGGATAAGGAAGCACATTTATTATTATCTGAATTGGGTTTACCATTTAAAAATAAAAATCAGGAATAACATGTCAAAACTTTCAGTTAACGTTCGTAACAAGAAGAGAAGAGAGCTGGTAGCAAAGTATGCACAAAAGCGTGCAGAATTAAAAGCTGCGGGTGATTATGCTGCACTCGACAAGTTGCCAAAAAATGCATCACCGGTAAGAGTAAGAAACCGTTGTCAAATTTCAGGTAGACCAAGAGCATATAGCAGGCAATTTGGAATTTGCAGAAACTTATTTAGAGAAATGGCTCATCAGGGACTAATTCCTGGCGTGAAAAAATCAAGCTGGTAAAAGAGAGAATTATGGATACCATTGGAGATTATTTGACAATTATCAGGAATGCAATCAAAGCAAAGAAAAAGATTGTAGAGGTTCCTCGTTCAAATGTCAAAGTAGAGATAACCAGAATATTATTCGAACAAGGTTACATACTAAATTATAAAGTTGACGAAGAAAAAGGCGTTCAGGGTGCAATAAAAATTGCATTGAAGTATGATCCTTCAACAGGATTGCCTGCAATAAAAAAATTAGGACGTATTAGTACACCCGGATTAAGAAAATATTCAGGTGCAAAAGATCATCCTAGAATTATTAATGGTTTGGGAATATCCGTCATATCAACTTCAACAGGGATTTTGACAGATAAGGAAGCTCGCAAGGCAAATGTTGGTGGAGAAGTACTTTGTTACGTTTATTAAAAAATTTGTTTTATGTCAAGGATAGGTAAAATGCCCATTGCAATTCCTGATAAGGTGCAAGTGGATATCACAAAAGGGAATCTGGTTTCTGTAAAAGGACCAAAAGGAGAAATGCAAAGACAAATTGATACAGAGATGATTCTGAAGATTGAAGACAATACAATCTTTGTAGATCGTCCAACTGAGCAAAAAAGGCATAAAGCCATGCACGGTTTATCAAGAACTCTTGTTGGTAATATGGTTGAAGGTGTTTCTAACGGATTTAAAATTCAGCAAGAATTAATTGGTGTAGGATATAAAGTTTCCAATCAAGGGCAACGCTTAGAATTATCCTTAGGGTTTTCTCATGATGTTATTTTTGTTATTCCAGATGAAGTTAAGGTTGAGACCGAAACCGTTAAAGGAAAAAGTCCTGTTATTAGACTGGAAAGTTGTGATAAAGAATTACTGGGATTGATTGCAGCAAAAATTAGAGCGCTTAGAAAACCAGAGCCATACAAAGGCAAGGGAATTAAGTATACAGGTGAAGAAATTAGAAGAAAAGCAGGTAAAACAGCTGCTGCTTAAAATATTTAGAAAATGAGTACAACGAATAAAAAAAGTCTTCGTAGGTCAAAGATAAAAATGGGTATCCGAAAAAAAATTAAGGGTACACAGGAAAGACCAAGGCTTAGTGTTTTTCGCAGCAATAATGAAATTTATGGTCAACTCATTGACGATGTTAATGGTTCCACAGTTGTTGCGATTTCATCTATAGCTAAAGATGTAGAAAGGAAAGGCAAAACAAAAACAGAAGTTGCCAAATTAATGGGGATAAAATTTGCGGAAAAAGCCAAGGAAGCAAAAATAGATTCGATAGTTTTCGACCGGAATGGATACTTGTATCATGGCCGTATTAAAGCTTTTGCTGAAGGAGTTCGCGAGGGTGGTCTGCAATTTTAATAGATAAAGATATACTGATGGATCGAAATATAAAAAGAATTAAAACAAGCGATATTGAATTATCCGAACGCGTTGTTAGCATTAATAGGGTAACCAAAGTAACCAAAGGGGGTAGAACTTTTAGCTTTTCAGCAGTTGTTGTTGTTGGAAATGGTGAAGGTGTTATTGGATATGGCTTAGGGAAAGCCAGAGAAGTAACAGAAGCTATTACCAAGGGTGTAAATGATGCCAAGAAAAACTTGTTGCAAGTGCCTGTTTCTAAAGGAACAGTGCCTCATGAGCAAGAATCTAAGTTCGGTGGAGCTAGAGTTTATTTGCAACCTGCATCACCTGGTACTGGAGTAGTTGCCGGAGGAGCTATGCGTGCAGTTCTTGAAAGTGCAGGTATATCTGATGTACTGGCAAAATCAAAAGGATCATCAAATCCACATAATGTGGTAAAAGCAACTGTAAAGGCTCTGATGGAAATGCGTGACGCTTATACAGTAGCAAAAATGAGAAATATCGACATTGATAAAGTATATAATGGTTAATCCCATGAAGGAAATAGAGATAACATTAGTTAGAAGCCTGATTAAAAGACCTCAAAAACAGAAGGACACAGTTAAAGCACTGGGATTGGGTAAAATAAATAGTTCAATTGTTCACAAAGAGACTCCTCAGATTCTTGGAATGATTGAAAAGGTGAAACATTTGGTTAAATCAGAATATAAGAAATAGCAATGGATCTTAGTAATCTTAAACCTGCAGAAGGTTCAATACATAAGCAAGGTAAGCGACTGGGTCGTGGTGAAGGTTCCAAAAAAGGTGGAACATCAGGACGTGGTCATAAAGGAGCTCAGTCAAGATCAGGATATAGTAGAAAAGTTGGTCATGAGGGAGGTCAAATGCCATTGCAGAGAAGAGTACCAAAATTTGGTTTTACAAATCCAAATAGGGTAGAATATACTCCGGTTAATCTTGATGTACTTCAAAAATTGAGTGAAACTCATAAAATTGAAAAGTTCAGTCCTGAAGTATTGATAGAGCATGGATTAATTTCAAAAAGAGATTTAGTAAAAGTTTTGGGTCGTGGGGAATTGAAAGCCAAACTGGAAGTAACTGCGCATGCATTTTCCAAATCAGCCATTGAAGCTATCGAGAAAAACGGTGGTAATACCATAAAACTATAATAGATGCTTAAGTTAATTCAGACAATCAAGAACATTTGGAAAATTGAAGACCTAAGAGTACGTCTTCTATTTACCGCAGGTTTCATAATGATCTATCGTTTAGGTTCATACATTGTACTACCAGGTATTGATCCTAACGCATTAGCTGAATATTCAAAACAGGCAAACGAGGGTCTTCTCGGTCTGATTAACATGTTTGCAGGAGGCGCATTCTCAAGAGCATCCATATTCGCATTGGGTATCATGCCTTATATTTCTGCCTCTATTGTTATTCAACTTTTAGGAATTGCAGTTCCATATTTTCAAAAACTGCAGAAAGAAGGGGAATCTGGAAGAAAGAAAATCAATCAGATTACACGTGTTCTTACCATTGCGGTAACAGCTGTTCAGTCCGTTGCGTTTTTAAGAAATTTGAATGTTCAGGCTGGCATGGCCATCGTGTCACAAACTAATCCGGATGCATTAAGCCCTACGATTTTCTTTATTACAAGTATTACCTTATTAACCACAGGAACTATGTTTGTGATGTGGTTGGGTGAAAAAATAACGGATAAGGGAATTGGAAATGGTATTTCTATTTTGATTATGATAGGTATCATCGCTCGTTTACCACAATCCTTATTCGCAGAATTTGATACACGTTTAGGAGAAGCAGGTGGAGGTTTAATTATTTTCTTCCTTGAAATTGTAGCTTTGCTTTTCGTTATTTTAGGAACTGTATTGTTAGTTCAGGGTACACGAAGAATTCCTGTTCAATATGCCAAGCGAATTGTTGGAAACAGACAATATGGAGGGGTACGTCAGTATTTACCACTTAAAGTTAACTCTGCTGGAGTAATGCCAATTATTTTTGCACAAGCATTAATGTTCATTCCTCCAACGGTAGCTCAGTTTTTCCCAAATTCAGCTTCTTGGTCAGGAATAGCTGGTTCCTTTAATAACTATGCGAGTTTTGGATATAATTTTACATTTGCAATTTTGATTATATTGTTTACGTATTTCTATACGGCAGTAACCATTAATCCTGTTCAAATTGCTGATGATTTAAAAAGAAATGGTGGTTTCATTCCCGGGATAAAACCAGGAAAGAAAACTGCAAATTATATAGATTCAATAATGAGTCGAATTACATTTCCAGGATCAATTTTCCTAGCATTGGTAGCTATAATGCCTGCTTTTGCTATGATCATGAATGTGAATTCGCAATTTGCCCAGTTTTTTGGAGGTACATCTTTGTTGATTATGGTTGGTGTAATATTAGATACACTACAGCAAATAGAAAGTCATTTGCTTATGAGACATTATGATGGACTGATGAAGTCTGGACGAATTAAAGGTAGAACTGGGGGTTCTAGCAGTGGATTATAACCAATTAGACTGAATAAAATGGCAAAACAAGCAACAATAGTTCAGGATGGAGTGGTAACAGAAGCATTACCTAATGCAATGTTTCGAGTAAGGTTAGAGAATGGACATGAGATTTTAACTCATATTTCAGGTAAAATGAGAATGTATTATATCCGAATTTTACCAGGAGATAAAGTAAAGGTAGAAATGTCACCCTATGATTTGACAAAAGGAAGAATAACTTTTAGATATAAGTAAGAATATGAAAGTCAGAGCATCAATCAAAAAGAGAAGTGCGGATTGCAAGATTGTGAGGCGCAAAGGCCGACTGTATGTTATTAATAAAAAGAATCCAAGATTTAAACAAAGACAAGGATAGAATATGGCACGTATTAGAGGTATTGACCTTCCAGGAAAAAAAAGAGGAGATATAAGTTTAACTTATATTTATGGTATTGGATTATCTACTGCTCGCGAAATACTGGATAAGGCAAATGTTGAACATTCAGTCAGAGTCGATGAATGGACAGACGAGCAACAAGTTGCTATTCGTAACATCATTAGTGAAAATTATAAAACCGAAGGTGAACTAAGAGCCGAAGTTCAAATGAATATCAAGCGTTTAATTGATATTGGATGTTACAGAGGCGTTCGTCATAGAAAAGGTTTACCAACACGTGGGCAGCGTACTCATACCAATGCAAGAACACGTAAGGGACGTAAAAAAGGTGCTGTTGCCAATAAGAAACAAGTAGGTAAATAATAGATAAATGGGAAAGAAACGAGTAAGAGCGACTAAAAAGCGTAAAGTAGTTATTGAGCCTATTGGGATTGCATTTGTTAAAGCAACATTCAATAATGTGATTATTTCGATTACGAATTCAAGTGGTCAGGTAATTTCATGGTCATCTGCTGGAAAAATGGGATTTAAGGGTTCTAAAAAGAACACTCCTTATGCCGCTCAAAAAGCAGCTGAAGACTGTGCAAAAGTAGCTTTTGATTTAGGAGTTCGTAAAGCAACTGTTTATGTAAAAGGACCAGGTTCAGGTAGAGATGCAGCCATACGATCCATTAACAATACTGGAATTGAAGTAACCAAAATTCATGATGTTACACCACTTCCACACAATGGTTGTCGTCCTCCAAAACGAAGAAGAGTCTAATTTTAAGCGAATAACGAATAATAATATTAGTACAAATGGCAAGATACATTGGCCCAAAGTCAAAAATTGCAAGGAGATTTAAAGATCCAATTTTTGGACCTGATAAGTCTTTAGGAAAGAAAGCTGCTTCAACTGGAAGACGTAGAGGAAAAACTACTGAATACGGTATTCAGCTTACTGAAAAGCAAAAAGCAAAATATACATATGGATTGCTCGAAAGACAATTCCGTAACTTATTCGATAAAGCTGCAAGAAAACAAGGTAAAACAGGTGATAATCTGTTGAAATTTCTTGAAGCAAGATTGGATAATGCAGTATTTAGATTAGGTATTTCTCCAACCAGAGCTGGTGCTCGTCAACTCGTGTTGCATAAGCATATAGTTGTAAATGATAAAGTTGTAAATATTGCTTCTTTTAGTTTACGTCCTGGAGATGTGGTTGGTGTGCGCGAAAAGTCAAAGTCACTGGAATGTATTCAGGACTCCTTAGCAGCAAGAAAAAATGCTGTTAGCTGGTTTGAGTGGGATCTGGATAGCAAATCAGGTAAATTTGTTAGCTATCCTGAAAGAGGAGATATTCCTGAAAACATCAGGGAAAACTTAATTGTCGAGTTTTATTCTAAGCAATAATTTAATAAAAAAAAATTATGGGATTAATTCCATTTCAAAAACCTGACAAGGTTGTCATGCAAAAAGCATCCGATTTTCACGGATTATTCGAATTTTATCCTTTGGAAAAAGGTTATGGAGTAACTATTGGAAACGGATTGAGAAGAGTTCTTCTTTCTTCACTGGAAGGTTTTGCTATTACCAATGTAAAAATCAATGGTGTTGAGCAAGAGTTTTCGACCATTACTGGTGTTGTTGAAGATGTCGTAAATATTATTCTCAATCTGAAGCAAATTAGATTTAAGCCGATTACTGATGAGCAAGAAGAGCGTGTTTTTGTTTCTTTGAGTGGCAAAAAGCAATTTACTGCAGAAGATATCGGTAAAGCTTCCAATAGCTTTAAAGTTTTAAATCCCGAAATGGTGATTTGTAACATGGAGCCAAGTGTGAAGCTTGAAATGGAAATCACTGTTAAAAGGGGTAGAGGTTATGTTTCTATTGAAGAAAACAAACCAATTGATGCACCTATTGGGATGATTACTATCGATTCTATTTTCTCACCTATTAAGCATGTGCAATATAGTGTGGAAAATTATAGAGTTGGACAAAATACAGATTTTGAGAAATTGTCTTTCGACATCAAAACAGATGGTTCTATTCATCCTGAAGATGCTCTGAAAGAAGCTGCAAAAGTATTAATGCAGCATTTTGTTCTATTTTCTGATGAGAAAATTACGCTTGATGAAGAATTGAAAAAAGAAGAGCGTAAAGTAGATGAGAAGTTCTTACAAATGAGAAAACTTCTGAAAACACCTTTGACAGATTTGGATCTTTCTGTTAGAGCTTACAATTGTTTAGCTGCTGCAGGAATCAAAACATTAGGCGAATTGGTTCAGTATGATGTTGGAGATTTGTTGAAATTCAGAAATTTCGGTAAGAAATCACTCATTGAAATAGAAGAATTAGTAAGAGAAAAAGGTTTGACCTTTGGAATGGATGTAGTAAGCTATAAATTAGATCAGGAGTAAGGAAATGAGACACGGAAAGAAGTTTAAACACTTAAGTAGAAAATCAGCTCACAGAAAGGCTATGTTGTCTAATATGGCAACATCGCTTATTATGCATAAACGAATCTCAACTACAGTTACAAAAGCTAAAGAGTTGAGGAAGTATATTGAACCACTTATTACCAAGTCAAAGACTGATTCAACGCATTCAAGGCGTATAGTATTCAGTTATTTGAAGCAGAAGGAGGCAATTACAGAATTGTTTTCAACAGTAGCTGATAAAGTCGCTGAAAGACCAGGTGGATATACTCGAATAATAAAAACGGGTACACGGTTGGGTGATAATGCTGAAACATGTATTATTGAGTTAGTTGATTTTAATGAGCTATATGTAAAAGAGGTTACGAAAAAATCAACCAGAAGACGTTCAAGATCTGGTTCTAAAGCTGCCGCAACAACAGTTGCTGCAACAGATACTGCTGTAGCTGCAGAAAATGATGTTGAAGAAGTAATAGTAGAAAAAGCTGATTCAACTGAAAACGAAGCTCCAAAAGAAGAAGCAAAAGTTGAAAATACGCCAGAGAAATCTGATGTTGAAGAAGTTAAGAGTGAAGTAGTCGAAGAGGTGAAAGAAGAGAAGAAAGAAGAAGAGGTGAAGGAAGAGAAAGTTGAGGAGAAGAAAGAGATTACCGAGGAAAAGAAAGAAAAGAAGGGAGACGATAAAAACGAGAAAGAGGAAAAGTAGACGATTAATCATTCTTAGATATAAGCCTCTCCTTCCTATATAATGGGAATGGAGAGGCTTTTTATTTTGTGAGTAAGTTAATAACCAAAAAATGAACATCTTTTCACAATTTTTATAACTTTGATCTAATCAATTACAATTTAAAAAAAATCTAATTGTATGGTTATAGAAAAAAAGCCCCTCCATTATTTTGGTTACATTTTTGTCGGTTTTGCCCACCTGACGGATAACAAATTTACGCAAGACGAGCACCGAAAGGTGATTGAATTTGTAAACGATTGGGCTGGAAAAGAACGATATACCAATGGTGACTTTGCCATTTTAATGGCTGAAATTATGCTATGGTACGAAGAAATTAAGGATTTAACTGCCAAAGAAGTGGAGTTCAGAAAGCATGTTGACCTTGTAAACAAAAATAATTGGTTGACTCTTGAACAAAAAGAGAAATTTTTACTTCAACTAGTTCAGTTAGCGTTGGCGGATGGTGACTTAAACAAAAATGAGGTTGATTGGATAAGGATGATAACGAATGCATGGGGAGTTAAAGTTAATCTGAGTTTTGACGAAGAGGATTAAGTTTTTGTCATAGTTTTTTTTGATTGTCATAATTTTGATAACGAAATGCTTTTGCTGAAGTGTTTTGCATCTATAAATCGGAAAGTCTTTTCTTTCTTAAAATGAATGATTAGAGATTTGCTGAAACCATTGGAGGGCAAAAATAGGCCTGTTGGTCAAACGTTGTCTATTGATAATTTCGATCAGCAAAATTCGAAATAATGTCGTGAAAATATTCGATACGGTAAAAACAAATAAAGAGTTTTTTTAACAAGATACATCATTCTTATTTGATTCTTTTTAATATATTCGTATCCAACTCAAAATACAAATTATGAACTATTTTAAACTTCTTCCTATTCTTTTCATTCTTCCACTATTTATTGTTAACTGTGATAAAGAACCAAATGAGCCTGAATCAAAGGGTTTAATGACAGCTCAAATTGATGATGTTGCTTGGGAAGCAAAAACTAAAACTGCAAATTATGTAGGTGAGTTTCTTACAATAAAAGGAGTTGCTGAAAATGGTCAAACTATAATTGTCGAAGCTAAAGTCGATAAAATAGGTTCGTATAATTTAAATTGGGCGTATTCAGGAGATGGATTTTATATGCCTGTTGAAGATGGATCTCAAGGACAATATACAACCAGCGATGCTCTATCTCCTGGTGGAACACTTAAGGTAACAAAGCTTGACGCAACTAATAAACTTGTAAGCGGAACGTTCACATTTACAGGCATTAATCTATTTGATATGGTTGAAGTAACCAATGGCGTTTTTACTGACATCCCTTTTGAAGGGGAAGTTTATAATCCTTCAAATACAGATAATTCAATAACATGTAAAATTGATGGGCAATCATGGAAGCCTATATCAGTTTATGCTATGGAATCATTGGGACAAATTGTGGTATCCGCAACTAAATCAAGCAATAGTATTCTTGGTTTATCAATTGTTTCTTCAATAAATGTCGGCTCATATACCCCAAGTTCATTCGGAGATAAAAGAATCCAATATGTATCAAACTCTGAAACATTTATGATTGAAAATGGAAGCTTGGTAATTACCGAGCATAATAAAACAGGCAAGGTGATTAAAGGTACTTTTAATGGAACTGCTGAATCAGTTACAGGTTCAGCAACGCATTCCATAACTGATGGTAGTTTTTTGCTAAAATATTAAATTCAAATGAACTTAGGAGTATTGACTATATAAAACTACTTTAAAAGTTCATTATAAATTACTTCTTGAATTTTTGCCCTGGTTTTGTTGTGCCAGAGTTTTTTATTTTCAGATGTTGGAAAGGTGCGATTGGATAAGAAAATATATATAATATCATTTTCTGGATCAGCCCATGCACAAGTGCCAGTAAAACCAGTATGTCCAAAAACAGAGGCTGGCACATTACGACTGGTAGGGCTGTAGTTTTTGAATGTGTCCATTTCTGGTTTGTCAAAGCCAAGAGCTCTTCTGCTTACTTTTGAACTTCGATTTGTAAACTTGTTTATTGTGGAAGCATGGAAATACTTTTGTCCTCCGTACTCTCCACCATTAATGAGCATTTGAAGTAATTTAGCTAAGTCGTTGGCGTTCATAAATAGTCCGGCATGACCTTCAACTCCTCCTAAAAGTGCTGCGGCAGGATCATGTACAAACCCCTGAACAGTATCAAACCTAAAATAATTCTCAACTTCGGTAGGTGGAATATCCAGAATATTGAACCAAGTAGAGGGATTAAAACCAGTACTAGACATACCCAATTGCAAATAATAATCTCTCGCTAATAGGCTTTGGAAAACTTCACCACTAGCCCTTTCTACGATCTGTTTTAAGAACATGAAATCAAGATCGCTATAGGCATAATCTCCCTTTTTCTTGACTTCAGTATTATAGATCATATCCCAAATAGTATCAATAATTGCTTTATTTGCAAAGAGATTTTTATTTGCATGAATGCTAAAACTATCATTCGATACGTTTGAATAATAATAGGGCATTTGCATTTTATTCTCATCTATTGTTGTTTTGTAAAATGCTATCCAGGGTTTAAATCCGGCTTCATGTAATAGCATTTCACGAATTGTAGCTTGTCCGTATTTGTGTTTTGAACTTCGGCTAACATATTTTCCAAGTGTGTCGTTAAGGCCAATCTGCTTATTTTCATACAGCTTCATTATTGGAAGTAATGTAGCAGCTATCTTGGTTATACTTGCTACATCGTATATGTGAGAATTTTCAACTTTTACTTCCTTTTTATATGTGTGAAATCCAAAAGACTTGCTATAAAATACTTTTCCTCCTTTTGCGATGAGTAGCTGACATCCGGGAGTTTCTTCATTTTTAATAGCATTTTCAATTATTTTTTCAATAAATGCAATTGACTTAGTCGAGAAATTAAGCTCATCAGGAGTTGAATATTTTAGGCGTATCGCTTTCTTAATTGATATTCCGCTTCCATATGGAATACTTGTGTTTACAGTAACCGGCAATTTGCCAGTAATGGGTATTCCTCCAAATAGAGCTTGTGCAGCTACTTGCTGAAATTCTATATCTTGCTCACCTATTTGCAATATAGTTTGAACTTTATCAAAATATTTTAATGCATAAGGACTCCCGAAATTAACCAGGATAACATTCTTTTCTTTAGCAACAGAGTTAATAAAATGAATCACTCGTGGATCAATGTTGAAATTTCGGATATTGTATTTTGCAACATCTTGAATGCTTATTATAAGTGTATTGTATTTATTTACAATATGTTCTAGTTTATTGAGTAATTCATAATTGCAACTTGCGGGATAGGAAAATGTGTTAATTTGCGTATAAAGCTGCAAGTGCTCATGAAAATCATTGTTCGAATCACCTCCGAAGTTTATAGCTGCTATATGTCTATTTTCCAGATTAATGAATGGAATTGTCAGGCTATCATTCTTCACCAATGTAACTGCCTTTTCGGCTAGTTGTCTTTTCAATAAACGTGTTCTGGAATTATTTAAATCTGAGGTTAGGTTTTCAAGGATAATTTTCTTCTCAGCAAACAAACCATGATTGATTTTTGAAATCAATACTTTTTTAACCTTGTAATTTATTAATTCCTCAGATATAAGGCCTTTTGCAATTGATTTTTTGATTGCAGATACTGCTTTTTCGATATCTTCAGGAAAAAGCAAAATATCGTTTCCTGCCTGCAAGGCTTTAACTTCCTTAATCCCTGATTTAAAATCACGGGAAACTCCCTTCATATTCAATGCATCAGTAAAAATCAAACCTGAAAAACCGATGTCATTAACCAAAAGTTTGTTAATAGCATTTTCCGATATTGAAGTTGGTAATTTATTGTTTTTATCGATAGCAGGAACATACAGATGGGCTACCATGATACCTTCTACTCCACCTTTTACCAATTTATAAAAAGGGTATAATTCGTTTCGCTCTAAATCTTCAATAGATTTACTAATAACTGGTAGATCCTTGTGAGAATCAACATCAGTATCTCCATGACCAGGGAAATGCTTGGCTACAGCCATTACATTATTGTCTTGCATTCCCCTCATATAGGCTAAGCCTTTTTGCGTAACTAATTCTCTGTTTTCTCCAAACGAGCGAAGATGTATGATTGGATTTTTAGGATTGATATTAATATCGATTACTGGTGCAAAATTAATATGAACTCCTATTCGCTGGCATTGATAAGCCACCTCTTTCCCCATCTGGTATATTAATTCATTATTTTGAATAGCGCCAAGAGTCATTTGCCTGGGGAAATTCAATACGCTGTCCATTCGCATACTAATCCCCCATTCTGCATCCATGGCAATAAAAAGAGGGATGTTGGAAATTGATTGGAGTTTATTTGTGAGTTTTGCTTGTTTATAAGGTGATCCCTGGAAGAATAGAACGCCCCCAACATGGTAGTTCTTAATGAATTTGACTAATTCTTCATCATTTTCTTTCTCATCAGTATATGCATTAATCATGATCAATTGTCCGATTTTCTCTTCTAAAGACAATGAATCAAGAAGCAGTTGAGCTTTATCGGCTGTTTGATTTTTTTCGATAAATTCTTCGTAATTAAACTGATTTCCTGAGTTTGAAATCACTGAAATGGCACAAACAGTAAAAATAATTGCCAGAAAATATTGCTTCATTAATTGCTAAGAATAAAGGGTTATCGAGCCTCCATGAGAATCGATTATATTTACAATTTTTTCTTCTGAAAAAAGAAAAGGAAAATATTCAAAAAGAAGGCCCGCTTTATTGGAGTCAAGTTTCAATGCTTTTTCGAGATAAAAATCCGCATCCTCATGCTTATTATCATACATTATTCCCGAAAGAATATAGTAGAGTTCTGCATTTTTATCGTTGAAAGTAATAGCATCTATTAAGCGTTCTATAGCAGAAGCAGTTTTTTTATGATCATTTAAGTATAAACTGAAATCAATAACTGCTTCAGTATGGTAAGGGTTTAATTCAAGAACCTGAACAAAGGCATCATGTGTTTTGGCAAAATTATCAAGGTAGGAATAACAAGTTGCCAGTTCAAACCAATATTTGTCATTGAAAGGAAATAATTTGATCGCCTTTTCAAGATGCGAAACGGCTTCCTCGTATTTTTCATTATTGGATAATGATAAACCCAAGCCAAACCATGTGTCAGGAAATTCAGCATTTAATTTTAAGGACTTTGTAAAAAATAAATTAGCCTTCTCATTCTCCTCAAGGAAGAGGTAGGAATATCCAAGTTGTAGATATACTAAAAAATCCTCTCGACCAAATCGAATGGATTCTTTGTAAAACTCGACAGCTTTTTCGTATTTTGTTTGATCGAGGAAGTTGTTTGCTAAATTAAAATAGGTATTCGGATTATTTGAATTCAGTGCCAAGGCCAAATCGAATGCTTCAAAAGCTTTTTCATAGTGGCTTTGAAAATTGTAAATCAAGCCTAAGTTGTTCCATAATTGGTCTGAATACGGATTTTTGTCAACAATTTTTTGATATGCTTTCACAGCATTTTCAGCTTCGTCAATCACCTCATAGCATTGCGCAAATTCAATAATTGCTTCTTCGTTTTTGATATCTTCTTGAACTGTTTTTTGCAATAAGTGCATCGCTTCTCCAAAGTTTTCATGTTGCAGATAAACGAGGGCTTTCATGTATGTTAGTTCAAGTCTATTCGTATTATCTAATCTTAATGCATGGTCAAGGTGTTGTATGGCATCTTCTTTTTCGCCAAGTTCAAAATAGACCTTACCTAATAAAAACTGAATTTTTGGATTATTGGAAGAAATTAATTCAGCACGTTCCAATAAATCTAAAGCCTCTTCATGTTCTGTTTTCGAAATGAGCAACTCTGCTTTGGAAAGTAACAATGGAATACTATAGGGATAGTTTTTTAGGGCAACAATAGCAGTTGCCAATGCTTTATCTTTATTGTTTAAATTGAGGTAATATTTAATAATGGATTGAAAATCCGATATTTCAAAAAAAGAATAATCGTCAGCTTTAGATTGCTGTTCAAAAAATCTAATTAGTTTTTTAAGGGATGAACCGTTCTGGTCAATTAAATCCATAGTTGATTATCTGATGTAATACCAATTTTTTTGTAGTCCACAAATTAACAAATAATCAGTTAATCTTAATCGCTTGTTTTCCACATATTTTTCAATATTTTTAAATTATTTCTGATTAATTATCAGAGATGAATCATATGCAATTTACAATGTTTAAATATTCAGAATATCAGTTGTTTGCATACTGTTATCGAATTAACAATAATAATTCTATATTATTCTTGTTTGTGAAAATAAATTTATAATATTGTTGCTCGTTTTTTAACACATTAAAATTAAATCATATTAAAATGGATAACAAGGTTAAAGAATTTATGGCAAAAATTATTGCCAAAAATCAAGGTGAAGTAGAGTTCCATCAGGCAGTTGAAGAAGTTGCTGAAACTCTTGTCCCTTATATTGAAGAAAACCCAAAGTACAAGTCTGCAAAAATTCTTGAAAGAATTGCAGAGCCTGAAAGAGTAATTATATTTCGTATTCCTTGGTTGGATGACAAGGGCGAAGTACAAATTAATCGAGGTTTCAGAATTGAAATGAATAGTGCAATTGGACCTTATAAAGGTGGAATGAGATTTCATCCAACTGTAAACCTGGGTATTCTTAAGTTTCTTGCATTTGAGCAAGTACTAAAGAACAGTTTGACAACATTACCAATGGGTGGTGGTAAAGGTGGATCTGATTTCGATCCTAAAGGTAAATCAGACAATGAAGTAATGCGTTTCTGCCAAAGCTTAATGACTGAGTTATGTAGGCATATTGGTCCTAATACTGATGTTCCTGCAGGAGATATTGGTGTAGGTGGAAGAGAAATTGGATTCATGTTTGGTCAGTACAAAAGAATCAGAAATGAATTTACTGGAGTTCTTACAGGTAAAGGAATTGAGTGGGGTGGAAGTTTAATTCGCCCAGAAGCTACAGGTTATGGTCAGGTATATTTTGCAAAAGAAATGCTTAAAACTCGTGGTGATAGCTTTGAAGGTAAAATTGTTACAGTATCTGGTTCAGGTAATGTTGCACAATATGCAACACAAAAAGCAACTGAGTTTGGTGGTAAAGTAGTTACATTGTCCGATTCAGCTGGTTACATTTATGATCCAGCAGGAATTGATGCTGAGAAACTTGCTTTTGTTATGGAGCTTAAAAATGTTAAGCGTGGACGTATTAAGGAATATGCTGACAAATATGGCTGTACATACGTTGAAGGTAAAAGACCTTGGGAAGTTAAATGTGATGTTGCTTTACCAAGTGCAACACAAAATGAAATCGATGGTGATGATGCTAAAAAACTTATCGCTAATGGTTGTTTCGTTGTATCAGAAGGAGCTAACATGCCTTCTACTCCTGAAGCTATTCTTGTATATCAAGATGCTAAGATCCTCTTTGGTCCTGGTAAAGCAGCTAACGCTGGTGGTGTAGCAACTTCAGGTTTAGAAATGAGCCAAAACTCACTTCGTTTATCATGGACAAGAGAAGAAGTTGATTCAAAACTTCATCAAATCATGATCAATATTCACGAAACTTGTGTGAAATATGGCAAGGAAGGTGATTATATTGACTATGTAAAAGGTGCTAACATCGGTGGATTTGTGAAAGTTGCTGATGCTATGCTTGCACAAGGTGTAGTTTAATCATTTGTAATAATATCTATACAGGGTTGTCTTAACAGGCAACCCTTTTTTTATTAATAATAGGATTGTTATTTTCAGATTGAATGAATTAATTTTGTATTAAAAGAAAGATTATGACATTAAGTGATACTATTAATACTGATCTTAAAGAGGCAATGAAAGCTAAAGATCAAGCAGGATTGCGTGCTATTAGAGCAATTAAATCTGCTATATTGTTGTTAAAAACTCAGGGAACTGGAGATGAGATATCAGAAAAAGATGAAATTCAATTGTTGCAGCGTTTGGTAAAACAAAGGAAGGAATCAATTGAGGTATATAAAAAACAAAATAGAGAAGATTTAGTGCAGGAAGAATCGGACGAGCTGGAAGTGATAACAAAATATTTACCGAAACAAATTTCGCTAAAAGAAATCGAAGATATTGTTAAAGTAATAATTTCTGAAACGGGAGCTTCAAGCATGGCTGACCTAAAGAAAGTTATGCCCTTGGCAATGGGAAAACTTGCTGGTAGGGCCGATGGTAAAACAATTTCAGAAGTCGTAAAAAAGTTGCTCTCAGCATGAACACACTAGATATAATTTTCTTGATTCCTTTGCTTTATTTCTTGATAACAGGATTTCGAAAAGGTCTTATTATTGAAGTTTTATCGGTTTTGGCTTTTATTATTGCAATAATTGGAGCTATGCAACTTTCGAATAAGTTGCTAATCAATTCTGGTATGGAATTAAATTCAAAATGGCTCCCTTATATTGCTTATATCGTAGTTTTTCTGGGCATTTTTCTCGCCATAATTACACTAGCTAAGCTTCTCCAGCGAATAATAAAAACTGCACAGTTGAATATCTTTAATCGACTTGCTGGTGCTTTATTTGGGTTCGTTAAAGTTGTTTTATTATTTAGTTTGTTATTATGGATTACGGATCAGGTGGATGTGATTCCAGCGAAAATGAAAAATGAATCCATTAGTTATCGCTATTTGGAGCCGGTCTCACCTCAAATAATCTCTTTCTTTACTGGATATAAAGAGGATGCAAAAGGAAGCATAGAACAGGTTGAAGATTTCTTTGAAAATATAGCTAATTCGCTTTAATTAAACTTTGCTAGCAGGTTTATCTTCTTTTTTATATGTTGAAAGGTGACGATCTTTTTTAATATCATAAATATCGTCAATTGCAATTATAATTCCCGATTCTTCAACATCACCAAATGAGTTATTGATGGCAGTTCCAAAATAATGCATGGTCGCAGAAAGATTCATGTATGCATTAACGAGTGGAGGAATGTTTTCCTTCAATCGTCTTACTTCCTGAACCAATATTTTATAATCATCCTGAAAAGTCTCCCCATAAAATGTATGTTCTAATTTTTTAATCTCAGTTTGAAAGGTTATTGGATTAATCGGTATTACTAGTTTGCTTTTATCTTCAAAATATTTTGACAAGAAAAAAAGAATCATATCTCGTGCACAAATATTAAAACGAGGATACATGGTAATTTTACCAAAGTAGTATTTAATTTGTGGATCATTAACAACAATAGCACCTAAGCCATCCCACAAATTATCAAGAGAATACATCCCTTTTCTAAAATTGTAAGTGAGTTGATACAAAGGCTGCACGAAAGAACGCCCGAGCTCAACAGTGTAAGGGATATAGTCTTTAATAAATGTTTCACTGAAATTAAATAATCCTGAAGTAGCTAACAGGGGTTGCCCATTTGAATCAAGTGCTACATCTTTACAATGAATAAATCGATAACCACCTACAATTTCTTCATCCTCAGGATCCCAGACAATAAGCTGCTTGTAAGGTGTTTGAGCAGTATCATAATCATCTAAATCGATGCTTTTACCTGTTCCCCCGCCCGCATCTCGAAAACTTATTTCCCTTAGTCGTCCAATTTCCTGTAATGTATTTGGGGAGTCATGATGTGTGATAATATAAATCTCATTGTTCCCATTATTTGTATTTCTGAGAAACCTGTCTTCGTTCAATTCTTTTTTTAGAAGACTCTTTTCTATAGGTTGAATAATTTCTTTCATAAGTTCGTTAAAATTTCACCGATTAAGCTTGAAAGGATTTGCCAGGATCGATTGCTAAATCATACACAAACTTACGTAATTTCTCAGCCCATTCAGTCTCACTATATGTATTATCAAATGTTGATATAGGAATAGGTTTACCAAAGGTGATGGTAATATTCTGATCTTTTTGTTTATACATTTCATTGACCAAAAAAAACATTTCTATATTTATTTTAATTTTTAGAAATCTTCTAAGGTTTGATAAATTATAGAAAAAATTAGAATTCCGTCCGTTTATATGGATAGGTATAATATGTCTGCTGGTTTGCTTTGCTTTGGTAATAAAACTTTTTTTCCATTCGAGATCTTGAATAATGCCTTTTTTTCGTCTGGATACCAATCCAAATGGGAAAGTTAACAACAATTCATTTGATTGATAAGCATTATTAATGATCCTTAATGCTTCTTTGGGACTTGATCCAATTTTATTAACAGGTAGAAATACGTTTTTAAGATTCTCAACAAATAATAAAAGGTCATTCACTATAAATTTTAAATCTTTTCGGATTTTTCCAATAGTGGCAATTAGCGCCAAGCCGTCCAATCCTCCAAGGGGATGATTGGAAACCATAATGAATCTTTCATTTAAGGCTTTTGGTAATTCTCCTTTAATAAATAGTTTTGCTCCAAATTCATCACATATGGCTTGTGCAAAGTCGTGCCCATGTTTGTCAATATTATTTTTAATAGCAGAATTTAAATCTTCTTCATGCAAAACTCTTCTAATCCAACGAATAATAATTTTAGGCGTAATTTTCAGTAAAAATTCGCTTTTCGACTTAATAACGTCTTCAATATCTATAAATTTCTTATACCTGCTAATTCTACTCATAAACTGAGTTCTCTTGTATTCTCATTTAATACAAAGTTAAAAAATAAAAGGACTATTTTAATTAAAAGCAGATGGTTGAATGAACTTTCTTTTACTTAAATTTGGAGTTATCAGAAGTGAGGAATAATTAGATCAGAATTGTGATGAAAGTAGCACTTTATTCAAAAGGGATTTTAGAAAATAATATTCAAGTTTATATGGATATTATTAACTGCCTGACAACAAACAATATAGAGTTGGTTTTGCATGAAGATTTACAAGTAGCATTAACTAATAATTTTAAGGCTAAGGATGATCGTATTGTTTATAAAAACTATTCAGAACTAATTCGACATAAAGTAGATTTTATGATCAGTATTGGAGGAGATGGTACTTTTCTGAATACATTACTTTTTGTTAAAGATTCTAATATTCCAGTTCTTGGATTCAATATTGGGCGATTAGGATTCCTTGCGAATAATTCTATTGATGAAATAGACAGTGTTATCCAAGCTTTAATTAATAATAAATTTATTATTGAAAGCAGATCTGTTATTGAATTAGAAACGTCAGCTCCTTTATTTAAGGAAGATCGCTATGCCTTAAATGATTTTACAATTCATAAAAGGGACAATTCATCTTTAACAGCTATTACTACGTATTTAAACGGAGAGTTTTTTAATAAATATTGGGGCGATGGTCTGATCGTGGCAACTCCAACCGGATCAACTGCTTATTCAATGAGTTGTGGTGGCCCTATTGTATACCCAGAAGCAAGTAATTTTGTCATTACACCTGTGGCTCCACATAACTTAAACGTTAGGCCTGTCATCGTTCCAGACAATGTTGAGCTTTCATTTGAAATAAATAGCAGAGAAGGCGGTTTTTTAATTTCATTGGATTCAAGATATAAAATAGTCGATGAAACATATAAATTAAAATTGAAGAAAGCCCCCTTTAATATTCAATTAGTAAGGCTTAATGATATGAAATTCAGTGATATAATAAGAGAAAAACTTAATTGGGGAATTGATAGTAGAAATGTTTGAATTATTAATAATTTGTTTTTATTTTTGTTATAATTCTATTCTGTATTATTTTTGTTAAATCTAACAGTCGTAAAAATAAAGTGATGAAACAATTATTGAAAGTATTTGTTGCGATTATATTTGTAATAGGAATGAGCCATAATGTTCATTCTCAAGATAAAGAAGTCGGTGTTTACCTGGGTGTAACTGAGTATTTAGGAGACCTGACATGGAAGCATGTTTCCTGGAATCAGAGTAAATTAGGCGGAGGAGCCTTTTTTAGATATTATTTTACTCCTAGATTTAATTTCAAAGGTGGATTGTATTATGGTAAAATCGAAGGCTATGATGGAGATAAAGATCCTGCACAAGTAGGAGCTGCCTGGAGTAGAGAAGGTCAGTTTTATTCTCACTTACTGGATTTTCATGGTCAGATTGAATATAACATTTTGCCCTTTATAAGTGGTAATAAATTAAGAAACTGGTCTCCCTATATTTTTACTGGAGTTAGTGTGTTTAATTTTAATCCAAAAGGCGTATTAAACGGTACCGTTTATGAATTACAGCCTTTAGGCACGGAAGGTCAAGGCAAGCCTGGCTACGAAGCTAAATATGCTCTAACCCAGATTTCTATACCTTATGGTTTTGGAGTTAAATATAGTTTCAAAAGGCCAAGAAGCAGTAAACAATTGAATCTCTATTTATGGAATATTGCATTGTATGTAAGTCAGAACAAAACATTTACAGATCATTTAGATGATTTTGGAGGTGAATGGCCAGATTATACTGATTTTAATATGGCAGATCCAAATGATGCAGCAGCTGTTCAATTGTCTGATAGACTTGGGACAATAGCTGGTGGTGTATTTACTTCATCACGTCCAAATGCTGCTAATGAAGCTTTTCCAAGAGGTAACCCGGAAGCTAACGATGCTTATATGTGGTTTGGATTCTCCATTTCAAAAACATTCAGAAAAAATACTTGTTTCTGTTTCTAATAATTCATAGACCATTTTCGTGCGAAAACTCCTACTGTTAATCCTACTAAGTATTCCTTTTATTTCCAATGCCCAATATTGGGAGGTAGGCGTATTTGGTGGCGTCAGTAGTTATTCTGGTGATCTTGTACAATCTGGAATTGACATCAAGGAGCTCCATCCTGCAACAGGAGCCATTGTTAGGTATAATGTAAATCAATGGTTTTCTGTAAAGGTAAATGGGTTCTATGGAACTATTTCTGGAGATGATGCAAATTCTTCTAGCCTTCAGCAAAAAACGAGGAACCTAAGTTTTAAATCATCTTTGCTAGATGTAGGAGTTCAGACTGAAATCAATTTATTAGGCTATAGCTCTCCGCATCCCAGGTATAATAGTTCACCCTATTTGCTTTTTGGAGTATCTGTTTTTCGATTTAATCCAAAAGCAGAATATCGGGGTGAGTGGTTTAACCTTCAACCATTGGGTACTGAAGGACAAGGAACAACCAAATATAACGATAGAGAAAAATATGCATTGACCCAATTGTGTATCCCAATGGGATTCGGATGGAAATATGCTATTAATCGTTATTGGAATATTGGTTATGAACTTGGGGTCAGAGTTACATTTACAGATTATCTGGACGATGTAAGTAAAACCTATGTAGAACCAGAAATATTAAGTGCTACTCATGGATTGGTTGAAATTAATGGCGAGAATATAGCAATTGCTGATGTTCTCGCTAATCGTACTGAAGAATTTCTTGGTACAAGATTGGATTTCAGTTCGGCTGAAGACAGAGGTGATCCAACTAATAATGATTTTTACATTTTTACTGGATTTACTATTTCTTATTCTATACTACCGAACGCTTGCTATAGATTTTAATTAATCTAATTGCCTCCCCATTCAAATCATTTTATTATTGTTTCTGGAATTATTGCTTAAAATTAATTTATCTTTGTTTTTGGTAAATTAAATACTGATTCATGAAAAAAATCGTTCTGTCAGCTTTCCTTTTTTTTCCAGTTTTTTTATATGCTCAATTTTGGGAAATTGGTGTATTTACAGGTGCATCCAATTATAATGGTGACTTTTCAGAAAGTGCCATTAAAATGAATGAAACTCATTTTGCATATGGTGGAATTATTCGATATAACATTAACCGCTATCTCACTCTAAAAGGAAATATTATCAAGGGAATGATTTCTGGTTCAGATGAAAATGCAAAGAAGTATTATCATCGGCAGTGGTCGCGTAATTTAAGTTTTAGATCAACAGTTTTAGATATTGGCATTCAACCCGAGTTTAATATTTTGGGATATAGAACTAATCATTTTACCTATAAGTCATCGCCCTATATTTTTGCTGGTGTTTCGCTGTTGAGATTCAACCCTCAAGCATTGTATAATGAGAAATGGACTAATTTGCAGCCATTAGGCACAGAAGGTCAATATTTGAATGTTCCTGAATATTTCGACAGAAGGTATAAACTAACGCAAATAGTGATTCCGTTTGGCTTTGGTTGGAAATACTCAATTGGAAAAAACATTAATATTGGCTGTGAATTAAGCGCTCGTAAAACGTTTACAGATTACTTAGATGATGTTAGTACTAACTATGTAGACTTAAAAGACTTACTGTATAGAAATGGGCTTATAGCCGTAAAGCTTTCTAATCGAACTGGAGAAATAGGAGATGAGTTGATTGAAAAGTCAGAAGATGATCCTCGAGGAAGCCCAGACGCAAAAGATTGGTATTATTTTGCTGGATTTACATTTACTTATTCTTTGCTACCCAGAGGCTGTTTAGGATATTAGGACAAAAATAATTAACATAAATAGTAATATTTTTCATTATCTGATGTTATTGGAAATAGTATGTTCAAGATAAAAATAACATTACTAATTCTGATGCTTCCAGTTTTTGTGAATGCACAAAACTGGGAAGTTGGTTTTCAGCTTGGAGGCGCTAATTATATTGGTGACTTAGCACCTGAAATCGTTTTTTCTGAAACGAAGATGGCCAGTGGCCTATTCATAAAGAAAAATGTTAATCCATTTATTTCGCATACATTCGCTTTTGTTCAAGGGCAAATTTCAGGAAATGATAATAATTTCAAACATCTTGAGATTCGAAATCTAAGTTTTTTTACAACTATTACAGAGTTTTCCTATCTATTTGAGTTTAATTTTTTCCCTTTTGGACTGGGAATTCATCCCAATAAGTTTACTCCATATGCCTTTATTGGAGGAGCTGGTTTTTTGTATGAACCACGCACACAGTACAATCAAAACATTATTAAGTTAGCTGGCCTTGACACTGAAGGAGTGCATTTAGAATCAAACAAAAGTGCATATTCCTTATATCAATTTGCTATTCCTCTAGGAGGAGGTATTAAATTCAAAGTGAATAAGTCCATAAATCTAACCATTAGTTATGGCTTTAGATATACGTTTACTGATTATTTGGATGACGTAAGCACCACCTATTATAATATAGATATACTTCAAAATGCGTATGGTCCAATAGCATCTGAGTTGTCTGACAGATCTTCGACCTCCATTGGTTATGACGGAAAACAGCGCGGGAGGCCTGATTTAATTGATTGGTATATGTTTACCGGAGTCGGTTTATCTTTTCAAATCAGAAACAAGGTTTGTTTCGAATTTTAGTACATTTGCGCTTCAAAGTTACAGGTCCAAATGATCCCAAATTATTTAAATAAAATCAATTTAGAAAAGCTTCCAAATCATATTGCTATCATTATGGATGGCAATGGAAGATGGGCTAAAGAAAATAATAAAAATCGGATTTTTGGTCATCAAGCAGGCGTAAAAACTGTTCGTCAAATTATTGAAGCAAGTGTAGAACTGAAACTGAAATATTTAACTCTTTATACCTTCTCCAAAGAGAACTGGAAAAGACCTCAGAGAGAAGTGAGTGCTTTAATGAATTTGTTGGTGGTTACCATTCGAAAAGAATTAGAAGAATTGAACAAAAACAATGCATCAATTCATGTTATTGGCGATCTGGACAAAATTCCCAAAAAAACATTGGAAGAAGTTCAAAATGCGATTGAATTAACCAAGAATAATACTGGCTTGAAAGTTGTAATAGCATTAAGCTATAGCTCCAGATGGGATATAATGAATGCGGTAACAAAAATAAAAAATGACTCTTCTGTGAATGAGAATCAACCTATTACTGAGGATTTATTTAAAAGTTACCTTTCTACTGCTGATTTTCCTGATCCAGAGCTTTTAATACGGACTAGTGGAGAATATAGAATCAGCAATTTTTTACTCTGGGAATTAGCTTACTCAGAGTTTTATTTCACCTCAAAAAAGTGGCCTGAGTTTTCAAAGGAAGACTATTACCAAGCTATTGTTGACTACCAAAATCGAGAAAGAAGGTTTGGTAAAGTAAGTGAACAATTATTATCTCATGATGAAAGTTAAATTAGCCCTTTTAGTTTTTACCTTTATTTGTGTAAAAAGTTTTACTCAGGTTAGTGTCGAAGATTTCGATTACACATTTCCTAAAAAGTATAAAATTCAATCTATTAATGTTAGTGGAGACGCTAATATTGATCGGGTTATTATTGTAGCATATTCTGGTCTTTCAGTCGGAAAAGAAGTTTATATTCCAGGTGATGAAATAAGCCAGGCCATTCGGAATTTATGGAAACAGAAATTGTTTTCAAATGTTATTTTATATGTCGATAGCCTAAGTGGCGAAAATGTATATTTAACCATTGATGTTAAAACACGACCTCGACTTAGCCGATACTCTCTAGATGGTGTTTCAAAATCCGAAGCTGAAAAAATCAAGGAGAAAATTTCTTTGGTTCAGGGAGAAATCGTTACACAACAGCTGTTGCAAAATGTCACGAATCAGGTTAAAGAATATTTTATTGACAAAGGATATTACAATCCATCTATAGAAATAAGTCAAACAGGGGATACCCTCTTTGCTAAAAATAGTGTTCAATTAAATATAAAAATAGCCAAAAATAGTAAGATTCGGATTGGGGAATTAATTGTGGAAGGCAATTCCATTGTTAAAGATCGAAAGATTAATAGCTTACTCAAGAAAACAAAACAATACAATAAATGGAATATATTTCGTACGTCAAAATATATAGAGACTCTGTATGAAGAAGACAAAGAGCGTATTATTGGACATTATAATACTTTAGGCTATCGGGATGCAAGAATTGTCTATGATTCTGTTTCGTTTGTAAATAATGAGTTTATTCGAATCAAAATACAAATTGAAGAGGGTGGGCAATATTATTTCAGGAATATTGTATGGACAGGAAATACAAAATATACAGTAAAGGATTTGGACGCAGTTTTAGGGATTATGAAGGGTGATGTTTATAATCCTGATTTATTAGAACAAAAACTTCACATGAGTCCAACCGGTATTGATATATCTTCCCTATATATGGATAATGGATACTTGTTTTTCTCAGTAGTACCTGTAGAAATAGGTGTTGAAAAAGATAGTATTGATTTGGAAATACGATTATTTGAAGGCCCTCAGGCCACAATAAGCTCAGTAACTATTTCTGGTAATTTACGTACAAGCGATCATGTTATTCTCAGAGAATTAAGAACGAGACCGGGTGAAAAGTTCAGTCGTGCGGATATTATTCGTTCTCAAAGAGAATTAAATCAACTGGGTTATTTTGATCCTGAACAAATGAATGTTATTCCAACTCCTGATCCTGAAAACGGTACGGTTGCTTTGGAGTATAAAGTGGTAGAAAAACCTTCTGATCAATTCCAGTTACAAGGAGGATGGGGTGCCGGTCAGTTTGTTGGTAGTTTAGGATTCGTGTTTTCCAACTTTTCTACAAAAAAGATGTTTAAACCAAAAGCCTGGAGACCTTTGCCTGCAGGTGATGGACAACGTTTAAGTATTCGTTTTCAATCCAATGCAAAATATTATAGTTCATTCAACTTTTCATTTACAGAGCCATGGTTTGGTGGTAAGAAGCCAAATTCATTTACTTTGAGTTTGTATCAATCTTTTCAATCAAACGGTATAAGTAAAGATAATCCTGATTTTCAACAGATTAAAATTACAGGTGCTACAGTAGGATTAGGTAAAAGACTAAAATTTCCAGATGACTTCTTTACTTTATATTCGGCAATTACCTATCAACGCTATGATCTGAATAATTATCAATATGAATTTACGTTTACTGATGGTTATTCAAATAATTTGAATGCAAAAATTGTTTTAGCCAGAAATTCCGTTGATCCACCAATATACCCTAGAAAAGGTTCTTCATTTTCTTTATCAGCTCAAGCTTCTCCGCCATATTCTTTATTTTCAAATAAGGATTATACAAATGCCTCTCAACAAGAGAAATTTAGATGGATGGAATATCATAAATGGCGTTTTGATGCTGCTTGGTATTTAACTGTTTTTGACAAATTAGTCGCACATGTTGGTATCGATATGGGATTTTTGGGAATGTACAATAGATCGATTGGTATTACACCCTTTGAGCGTTTTTACGTTGGAGGTGATGGTTTGTCAGGATATAATTTGGATGGACGTGAGCTAATCGCTTTAAGAGGCTATGAGAACAATTCACTTACTGCTGAAAAAAATGATGAAATAGGTGGAACTATTTTTAATAAATACACATTGGAAGTCCGATATCCATTTTCATTAAATCCAAGTGCAACAATATATGCTCTCGTATTTGCTGAAGCTGGTAATAGCTGGATAAATTTCAAGGAGTACAATCCATTTAGCGTCTACAGGTCTTTAGGAGCAGGTGTCAGGATCTTTATGCCTATGTTTGGATTACTTGGCTTTGACTGGGGATATGGCTTTGATGACGTTCCTGGGAGTCCTGCTGCCAACAAAGGTCAGTTCCATATTTCTATCGGCCAGCAATTCTAAATTTTGCTTTGGCACTTTTTATGTACTTTTAGTAAATAAAAATAACACAATCATGAAGTCACTCAAAATTACAACCTCCATTTTATTATTAGCTCTCTTTACATCAAACATTTCTTTTGCACAAAGTTTTTCCTATGTGGATACAGAATATATACTGGATAAAATACCAGAATATAAATCAGCCCAAAAGCAGTTAGATGAATTAGCTGAAAATTGGAAAGCTGAAATTCGTGTTAAAGTTCAGGAAGTGGACAATCTTTATAATGCCTATCAAGCTGAACAAGTTTTGCTCCCAGACGAAATAAGAAAAAAGCGTGAGAACGAAATCTTAAAGAAAGAGGATGAATTAAATAAATTAAAGGAAGCCAAATTTGGTAAAGAGGGTGATTTATTTAAAAAGAGAAAAGAATTAATTAAACCTATCCAAGATAAGGTATTTGATGCTATTCAAAAACTTGCTCAAAACGAAGGAATTGATTTCGTTTTCGACAAATCTGGTGCAGTAACAATGCTTTTTGTTAATGCGAAGTATGATCGAAGTGATGAGGTTCTGGAAATTCTTGGGATTGAAAATATCGAGAAATAAACTATATAAATTTCTCATAATAAGTCCTATTTTTGCCTTTTCAAAAAAATAAAAATCAAAATATGAAAGCCATTAAGAATGTAATTGCAGTAATGCTCATTTTATTTAGTATAGGTGTTAGTGCCCAAAATATTAAAATTGGACATATTAATACGTCACAGCTGCTTGCAACACTTCCTGAGGTCGAAACTGCAAAACAAAGTTTAATGGTATATCAAAAAGAACTGGAAGCGCAGGTGGATGTTTTGGTTAATGAGTATCGATTGAAAATTGCTGATTACGAGCAAAAGGCACCAAATTGGACCAATGCTGTTAAGAAAGATAAGGAAACTGAGATTATGCAATTAGAAGAGCGAATTAAAGTATTCCAGGAAGAAGCAACAAATGAATTGTCCGAAAAAGAAAAAGCGCTATTGCAACCAATTTTGGATAAAGTTAAAGCTGCAGTAGAAGAAGTAGCTAAAGAGAAAAATTACGATTATATTCTTGACACATCTGGAGGATCCGTATTGTTTTCCAAAGATTCTGATAATGTTACTTCTTTTGTTAAGAAGAAACTCGGTCTTGAAAATAAATAGTATCTGTGCCTTCGAATAAGCCAATTGGAATATTTGATTCTGGAATAGGTGGCTTGACCATAGCACATTCCATCTCAAAGCTCTTGCCAAATGAAGAGATTATTTTTTTTGGCGATACAGCTCACCTACCATATGGAAATAAATCTGCAAAAGCAGTAAAACATTATTCTGACAAAATAGTTGAGTTACTGCTTAAACGTTCTTGTAAAGTGGTGGTTATTGCGTGCAATACGGCATCTTCTGTCGCTTATACGGCAGTTAATAAAAAATACGGTGATCGTAGTATTATCATGAATGTAATTGATCCGGTTGTTCAGTATGCAGTGCACAAAATTCAATCACAATCTATTGGGATAATCGGAACAAAACGAACTATTTCTTCGAGGGCATATCCAAAAAAAATCAAGGAGTTAGATTCTACAATTGAAGTATCGAGTATGGCTACTCCTCTTTTAGCACAAATGATAGAAGAGGGCTTTTTTAATAATAATATAAGCAAGGCTGTTATTAATGACTATTTATCGCGAAAAACTATTCGTGATGTTGATAGTCTGATTTTAGGCTGCACGCATTATCCTTTGATTAAAAAAGAAATTAACGCTTACTATAAAGGTAAGGTAGAAGTGTTAGATAGTACGGATATTGTCGCTCAAGAAGTTAAAAGTATCTTGACAAAATACGATATCATGAATGAATCAGGTAGCGCTGTTGAGCATAATTTCTATGTTTCAGATTATACCAGCTCTTTTCAGGAAACGACAAAAATCTTCTTTAAGGAACAAGTTCCATTAAAAGAATTTCCGATTTGGGATTTTGATCAGGCTTCGTTTGATTGAACAAGTTTTAACTCATCCAATTTCTTTTTTACGTAATTCAAATTCACTTTGAATTCTTTCTTAGTGGAATCTGATGGAAGTTCATACATTGCATCAAGCATGATGTGCTCACATAATGATCGTAGACTTCTGGCACCTGTTTTCATGTCAATAGCCGTTTTTGCAATATATTCCAATGCATTCTGATTGATTGAAAACTTAACATCTTCCAGTGCAAATAACTTATGATACTGCTTTGTTAAAGCATTCTTTGGCTCGGTAAGAATTTTAAACAATGCCTCTTCATCCAATGGGTTCAAATATGTTACAACAGGAAGTCGCCCAATGAGTTCAGGTATTAAGCCAAAACGCCTTAAATCATGAGGCGTGGTATAGCGAAATGGATTGTCAAAGTTGTTCTTTTCTTTAACAACTGATTTGAATCCTATACTTTGCTTGTTAATACGATCCAAAATAATGCGCTCAAGACCATCGAAAGCACCACCACAAATGAAAAGTATGTTCTTGGTGTTGATTTTAACAAACTCCTGCTCAGGATGTTTACGTCCTCCTTTAGGAGGGACATTGATAACATGACCTTCCAATAATTTCAACAAAGCTTGCTGAACACCCTCTCCTGATACATCGCGGGTAATTGAAGGATTGTCACTCTTACGAGCTATTTTGTCTAATTCGTCTATGTATACGATGCCCGTTTCGGCTGCTTTAGGATTGTAATCAGCAGATTCCAGCAAACGTGTTAGAATTGCTTCAACATCTTCACCAACATAACCAGCTTCGGTAATTATAGTAGCATCGGCAATACAAAAAGGAACATCTAGCATTTTGGCAATTGTTTGTGCCAATAACGTTTTACCTGTTCCCGTACTACCTACTAAAATTATATTTGACTTATCAATTTCTATCTCATCTTCTGAGAAATTGTTTTGCAACCTTTTAAAATGATTGTAAACAGCTACGGAAATAACTTTCTTTGCATGATCCTGACCAATGACATACTGATCCAAAAATTCTGTAATTTCCTTTGGTTTTGGGATGTTTTTGGAAAAATCTCTTTGTTGGTTTCTGCCAATTTCGGTTTTAGCAATTTTATCTGCCTCGCCAGCACAAAAATTGCAAATATGACCTTCTTTTCCTTTAATAAGGATGTTAACATCATTTCGGACTCTTCCACAAAAGGAACATTGATCAGCCATTCTTATTACTTTCCTTGACTCTTTGTGAGAATTTCATCGATCATACCATAAGTCTTTGCTTCTTCCGATTTCATCCAGAAATCTCTATCAGCATCACCTTCAACTTTCTTTACATCCTGACCGGTGTGTAAAGACAAAATTTGATATAGCTCGTCTTTCAATTTAAGAATCTCTCGGGCTGTTATTTCAATATCTGTTGCCTGTCCTTGAACTCCTCCCATGGGTTGATGAATCATAACTCTGGAATGCTTTAAGGCAAAACGTTTGTCTTTTGCACCTGAACTCAATAATATGGCTGCCATTGATGCGGCCATACCCGTGCATATAGTAGCAATCTCTGGATTGATATACTGCATGGTATCATAAATACCCAAGCCAGCATACACAGAACCCCCAGGGCTATTGATGTATATTTGAATATCGCGCTTTGGATCAATTGATTCCAGAAAAAGAAGTTGTGCCTGGATAATGTTTGCAACATCATCATAAATAGGAACACCTAAAAAGATAATTCTATCCATCATTAATCGTGAAAATACATCCATAGTAACAATGTTTAATGGACGTTCTTCAATGATATTTGGTGTAATATAGCTATTTACTTTGTGAAACTGATCAAGTGTACTTCCACTTATTCCAGCATGTTTTATAGCGTAATTATCAAACTCTTTTTTATAATCAGTCATGTTGATGTTTTTCTTCGTGAATTTTCTTAAACTCCTCGATGGTTACTTGTTTTGCTTTAAACTCATTGTCAGCTTTGAGTTTCTCAAGCACTTTGTTAACCATTACTCTTTCTTTCATATACATTACGTTATTTTGGTTTTTCAGATAATCTGTCAAATAATTTTGCATCTGATCATCTGTAATACCGGTCATTCCGTATTGCATAAAGTAACTATTGATAAATAAGTAGGCCTCTTGAACAATTTCCTGTTCATTTATTTCGATTTTGTTTTTCTCAGAAATGTTTTTTGTAATGAGTGACCATTTTATTTTCTTACCAAATTCTGCTCTTTCTTTCTGCAAGTCTTCTGCCGAAAGATCTTTTTTCTTGTCTTTAAATTCTTCGTCAAACAATCTGTCCAGAAATTTAACAGGCATATCCAGCTTAACTTTGTCAATCATTACTTGGGTAATGTCATCAAAAAGCATGTTTTCACTACTCTTAACGTAGTTTGCCATTAACATTTCTTCAACATGAGCTCTAAACTCTTCCAGTGTTTTAGCCTTGCCAGCTGTTGCTTTATCAAATAAATCCTCATTGATTTCAGCTTTAATATGATGACTAATTGACATGATTTTTACATTAAAATCAGGATTTGCATCTTCAGCAGTTAGCTTCTCAATATTAAGGAAGGTAGCCATTTCATCTTTATCCGTGAAGATTTCATGTAAATTGACTTTTACCAGATCATCCTTCTTTTTACCCAGTACTGCTTCTTTTAGTTTGGGATTTAATTCTTCAATATTTTTGGCTACTTTCTGACTGATTCCATCTTCCAAAGCTTCATTATCTTCACCTAATTCAGTGATTTCCAAGAAAACTCTGTAATCATTTACATCATCAATTTGTTCTGGTTGTTTGTTTTCTCCATACGTAAACTGAATTTTATCAATTTCTTTATCGAGATCTTTATCCTCAATTTTAATGTCAAGAGAATTCAACTTCTTGAATAATTTTTCTTCTTCAATAATTATTTCATCTACTAATCCGATATCATATTTGAACTCAAACTCAGTGTCATTCTTTAGATCAATAGGATTGTCGGGTGCGATAGGTAAGGCGGGCTTTATAATTTCGATTTTATTATCATCAAAATAGCTATTAATGGTGTCTTCCAACTTGGCTTCTAATGCATCTTTCACCACATGTTCCCATAAATATTTTTTTGCTACACTATTAGGAACCATCCCTTTACGAAAACCAGGAAGATTTAATTTTTGTTTTTCAGCTTTTAATTTTGTGTTCGCCTCTTCTTCAAAGTCTTGAATTGATAGATTGACTGATAAAACAGCATCAAAACTTTTTTCCTCTTTAATCAATTTAATTTCCACTACGATCGTTTTTAGATTTTATAATCATGAAAAAGTGCGGAAGGGGGGACTCGAACCCCCACGCCTCGCGGCACTAGATCCTAAATCTAGCGCGTCTACCAATTCCGCCACATCCGCAAAATGGGTGCAAATTTAGGAATATTTCTATAGAAAAAATGATAATTTGTTGTTGAATATGAGTCTATAGAATGCAATTTGCACGGGTGTTAATTTTTTTAAATATATGTAGACTTATTGCAGTAATTCTTTAATATCAGACATTAATTTCCTGGCAAGATTTTCAGATGTTGTTTGCGATTTGCTTTCAGAATAAATACGGATAATAGGTTCTGTATTTGATCTGCGTAAATGAACCCAATCATTATCGAATTCAATTTTTACTCCATCAATGGTCGTAACAGGATAGTTCTTGTATTTTTTTTGAATTTCTGATAATATGAAATCCAGATCTGTATTTTCTTTTAGTTCAATTTTATTTTTTGAAATATAATAATTTGGATATTGTGCTCTTAACTGGCTGGCACTTTTTCCAGTTTTTGCCAAATAGGTTAAAAACAAAGCAATTCCAACCAAGGCATCTCGTCCATAATGTAATTCAGGAAAAATAACTCCTCCATTTCCTTCACCACCAATAATGGCTTTCTCATCTTTCATCTTTTTAACAACATTTACCTCTCCAACTGCTGCTGGAAAATAGCTGCAACCATATTTCTCTGTTACATCTTTTAATGCTCGTGTAGAAGAAAGATTGGAAACTGTTGTTCCTTTATTGTTTTGAAGAATATAATCTGCTATGGCAACCAATGTGTATTCTTCCCCAAAAAACTCACCATCATCCTTTACAAATGCCAATCGATCGACATCAGGGTCGACAACAATGCCTAAATCGGCATTCTTTATTTTTACTTCACTGGCCAAAAGAGATAAATTCTCAGGTAAAGGTTCTGGATTGTGAGGAAATTTACCATCAGGTGTACAATATAACTCATGAACTTTTTCAACGCCTAAAGCTTTTAGCAGTTGAGGTATTGAAATCCCTCCTGTTGAATTAACGCAATCAATGACCACCGAAAAATCAGCTTTTTTAATGGCATCTATATCTACTAATGGAAGTGCTAAAATTAAATCAATATGCTTTTGTATATAGCTGTCGTCTTGAGAATAGGTTCCCAATTCTTCAACTTGTGCATACTCATAAACGGCATTATCTGCATTCAATAGGATTTCTTTTCCTACTTCATCAGAAATAAATTCTCCCTTATGATTAAGGAGTTTAAGCGCATTCCATTGTTTTGGGTTGTGGCTTGCTGTAATAATTATTCCTCCGCCAGCATGTTCCGCAGGAACTGCTATTTCAACAGTAGGAGTGGTTGATAAACCTAAATCTACCACATCAATACCCATAGCCAATAAGGTATTTGTAACAATGCCAGAAACTATTTCTCCAGAAATGCGTGCGTCACGTCCAATAATAATTTTTCGATTTTGCTTATTGCTCAAAACCCAGTTGCCATAAGCAGCTGTGAATTTTACAATATCATCAGGTGTTAAGCCTTGGCCCACTAAACCTCCAATCGTTCCGCGTATTCCTGATATCGAAGTTATTAACGTCATTTCTATACTTTTTTTGGACGGCAAATATACCGAATTTAAATTCTTTACTGAATTAAATATTGGCATGAGTATATTAATCTATTCTCAATGCCCTTGAATTAAATATTATAATTGCTTTATTTTCGTCATGAAAAACACAATTTTTTATTCTTATAAGGTTAGTTCTGGAAATATGGATAATCATATAAAATTAATTATAAAAAAATTATGTAGGTTTGTTTTTAATTGATGGATATGAGCGAAAGTTTATTGAATTGGGATTTGCAGTCATTTGTTATAATTAATAGTCATTTAACATCTACTTTCCTCGACTTCCTCTGTCCTTTATTAAGAAACAAATATTTTTGGGCTCCTTTATATGCTTTTCTATTTTCCTTTTTGATCATAAACTATAAGGGAAAAGGTTTGTTGATGATTCTCTTTTTAGTTTTGGTTGTTGTCCTTGCCGATCAATTGTCCAGTGAATTAATAAAACCTCATGTTCGAAGGTTGCGGCCTTGTAACGATCCTTTTGTTAAGGAATATGTCAGGTTGTTAGTTGGTTGTGGAGGCGGCTTTAGCTTTCCATCCTCACACGCCACCAATCATTTTGCGGTTGCTGTTTACCTGACCACCTTGTTTTATTCGAAATGGAAATGGATATTGCCACTAAGTATTTTGTGGGCTTTCTCCATTTCATATTCGCAAATTTAT